>JBBINX010000014.1:0-33509 GCA_037443685.1 Ignavibacteriales bacterium | reverse complement strand
GCGGCTGGGAATTTTGGTTTCTGAATTATTATTTGTGGAAGTGAACGTGCTATTCTTTCCTTCACCATCTTCGAATAAACATTTTCGGTTTCGAGCAATCCACCCATCAAAGCTACCGGAATTTTTCTTTTTGGATGCATCTGATAAATCAGTGCACGCACTAAATCGGCAAGCTCATTTGCCTGATTGAAAAGAATATTGTGAGCTACGTGGTCGAATTCGGCTGAAGCTTTCATTACTTTAGGGGCAAACGCAGCTATATCTGCTGAACCTGCGTATATTTTAGAAATGATATCTTCTAACGTTTTGCATTCGAAATGTTCCAGAGCAAAATTTAATAAAGTAGTTTTATCGGCTCTGCCTTCGTAAGCACGGATTGCGGCGTTAAGAGCTTTTAATCCTATTGTATAACCGCTACCTTCGTCGCCTAAAATTCTGCCCCAACCGCCCATACGATAAAGTTTTTCATCTTCCCCCTTGCTTAAAGCTATCGAACCTGTTCCTGCAATAAGGACAATACCGTAACTGCTTGCGAATGCGGCTTCGAGGGCAATGCGAGCATCGTTTTCTACGGTCACGGCAGGTAGCAGTATCTGACTCTTTTTCAGTCCTTCGAGAATAATTTTTTTATCACTTAACCTTCCAGCCCCCGCTAATCCTAAAACGATAGATTTTATTGAATTAATATCGCAGCCAGCTTTTTTGCAGCAAGCAAAAATTAATTTGATGATTGTTTTTGTTGCCTTCTCAACCCCTACTACTTGGATATTTGTTGATACTGACTTTTCCTCAGCAACGAGAGCCCCATCGAGACTGACTAAAATTGCAGTCGTTTGAGTGCCGCCGCCATCTATTCCTAAAACATATTGTTTTTTGACCATAGAAATCTATTCTTCTTTTTTGAAAATTATCAAAAAATGGTATCATAAGCAAGAAAACGAATAAACCGGGAATATTTGAGGTTTAAAGCTGATTGTAAGAAAAATAGATGCTTCTTGTGAACAAAATAGAGCAAAAATAATCATCGACGTTACAACAGTTACAGCTATTGTAATCAGATATCATAGTTACAGCACAAGACCGCTATATCATCTGTGTGGATGGTGATACTAAATTTGTGATCGGCGTGCATCGGGGAGTATTTGTCCCATGGCTGCTATCTTCCCAGCCGCTGGTGGAGAGTGGCAATCTTGGCATGGAACACCTTGTTTCGAGTAGGGTCCTTCTTTCCATTCAAGATGAGTCGATTTAACCCAAACATCGTACGGTGATTTTTCATTATGACATCCTCCACAAAAGTCGGCTGTTGTGTGAAAAACAGATTTTTTTGTTTCGTGAGCGGGTGACACTAATCCTTCGCGCGGGCCATATTTTACTTTGCTCGGTTCCCAAACATAATTGTAATTATAAGGAATATCCCCACGATAACCTGTTATTGTATGGCAAACATCGCAAGAGACTGATTCATTAGCTCTCGAGTTAGCTTCCGGTTTTGGCGGTGGGACATCACCTGCTAAAAATGCGATTGGACTATGGCATCCGTTACAGCCAGCTTTTACACCAGCAACCTTTTGGTCTTTCTCGGCGTGTGGAACTGCGAGTTTAAAATATTCGATCTCATCCCAGTGGTGAGTATAAGCTTGCGACATCATAGACTGTTTCTATTGCTGGTAAAAATCAGTGTGGCAGGATGTGCCGCAAACTTGCGGCTTTTCGAAATCTGCATACTTGCGACTTCCGAGCGCTTCATCTCCAACTTTGATATCTTGAGAAAAAACTAAAAAAGGCAATGCAAGCAGGATGATTCCTGAACCTACCTGCTTATGCATATATGTCCTTTCTAATTGTTTGAAAAAAATAAATTATTGAGTTGAATTTATAATGTAAAACTACTGATGCTACTTTCAGAACAAATCTGTTAAAAAAAATCAGAACCCCAAATCAAAGCTTATTGCAAAAACATTATTCTTATAATTATAAAAATCGTCGTTCGATTCGTTTCGAATAAAATCATACAACAAACTAACTGAAAATCCTTTAAGCCAGCCGAATTCTTTTTCCAGGATAATTGATAATGAGGAGACATTATCCACACGTTGATTCGATTTGATACTATCGAGTAAATCGTAAGCGGGACGATTCATATAATTTTTATTTTGATAAGCGAAAGATATTCTTGCCATCATTGACCAAGGCAGGATCTGAGTTAGGGCAGCATCGACGCTTGCCCCCTCGTAGCCGTAATTATCGTCGAACAAATCGTCATCTGAAACGATATACCCTGAAGAAAGATACCTCGTTTCCTGCTGTAAATTTTTCTGATAACCCGCTGTAACACTTATCCCTGTTTCATCAAATATTGATTGGGCAATTCTGGCGTTACCAGATAGTTGAATTACACTCGGCTTGCTATCATCCACAGTACTTCTTCTTCTTCCCATACCGGAGATAATAGTAGTTGTTTCCGGCGGAGCGTTAGTGTATGTTTTTACGCCAAGGTTAGCTTCGAATGCTAATGTCGTTCGGGAAGGTAAAAAATTCATAACCTGTGCAAAGAAATAATTTTCTAAATTATTTAAATCTACTAACTCTTGCTCTTCGTAAGCCAAATATTTTATCCTATAACCTAACTTCCCGAATGCCCTTTCAGCTAACTGATGTTTGACGTTTACGTAGCCAATATACTGGCTATTGTCAAAATAGCTGAACTCTTCTCTGCCGATTCTTAAATTATAATTAGCACCTACGTTCAATGCGGTTTCCATTTCTTCGCCATAAAGCTTTGAATAAACAAGTCCGGTTGAATGTGTGTGAAATGTTCTGGCAATAATATTCTTGTAATAATTAAACGACCCTAAATAAAATATTTGGACGTTATAATTTTCATTATTAAAATCATAACCAGATTGGAGAGAAAATTGTGTTAACCTGTCGAATGTGTTTAAGTAGTTATTATTTACATTATCATCGTATGCATTATGAATACTCGTATTCATCATAAATTGTGATTGAGCAGTTGAGAAATTAAAGAGTACAGATAATATTAATCCCAAACTGTAAAAGAAATTACCTTTTTTCATATTTTATATTACTCACTTCCCGATCTTTTTTGTCCGCCTTGCTTGTGTTGCTTATCTCCCTGTCGATAACGTAAGCCGACACCGCCGGAACGTCCGTCGCATATTCCATCGCCGTCCGTGTCGATGAACCTATCGCGCATACGTTTCTGCTTACCTTCTCCGGTTTGTTTTTCTATTCTATCGTCGATTCCATTTGCATTTTCATCAATAAAATTTTTATTCTTCTCAATTTCTTTTATTTTTTTATTATTCGATGTATCTGAAGAAATCTGAGCGAAAGCAAGGGAGCCAAGCAAAAAAAGCAGTATTAATATATTTATGAAGTTTTTCATAATGTTTCCATTAATTTATTGATTAATATACTAGAGATGCAGGACACAAAAAAGCTTTGTCCTGCATCCGAGTTGAGTCAACATGATTATCTATTACTACCTTTTCCTTTTCCGCTTTTAGCGCCTCGTTTACCTTCTTTACCGCCTGACCAATTTGGTTTTCCATCTTGATCTGCAAACGACATACTTTTTCCATCTTGCACAATTTCCCAAGGATAGAATTCAAATCTGCCTTGAACTTCTTTTACTTCACCTTTGATTTGTGCTTTAACGTTGTGTTTTAATTGATACTTTTCGCGTTCCCAATACCACTTAGGACCCATATGAACACGGTATTCTTTTCCGCCTTCATCTTTGAATGTGGCATAAGGATGTTTTACCTCAATAATTGTTCCTTTCACAGTTTGAATGTTATCGACATCCTTTTTCTCGGAACCTTGAGTTGACCGGCCTTCGGTTTGTGCGTAAACTAAATACGGCAATAAGGTAACAGTCAAAATAATCACGAATAATATTTTTGTTTTCATTTTGTCATCTCCTTTTATTGATTTGTTGTTTTTGAGTTAATAAGTTTTACTATTTGGATTGGTGTTAAATTGTTTTCAATAGCTAAGTCCTTAAGATTACTATCTGCTGTGGCTTTGATTCCATTCTTTTCTAATCTCGTTAATCCGGTTTCAAGCGGAACATCTAATTGTTCACATACATCCTTAACATTTTTTCTTCCATAGCCGCCGCCTTCAGCGATAGCAACTTTTGGTTTTTCGCCTACCATTATTTTTTGAGCTAATTGAGCAGGAGTAAGTTTGTATCGAGATGCTATAATATCTAATGTTAATTCACTGTTATTTACTTCGATACCTGCATTCTTCAGGTTCGATATTATTTTTTCATAAGGTATATTTGTTTTTTCAGAATACTCTTTCAATGTTAGTAACTCCGCATGTGGGATTGGTGGTTCTGAAAGAGTTTTCCCCCACGAATTCGATATATCTGAACCGAAATTCATTACTGTGCTAAAAGGTGGAGACTTCATTAGGGTCAATGAAATAACTGCGAGAATGATTATAGAAGAAAGTGTGAGTTCACGCTTCATCTTCATTCCTTCCTGCAGTTTTGTTCTCAGGTATGTTATTAGAACTTTCCAATTAAAATATATGTGAAACCCAGCGGATATAACAAACATGAATGAAAGAATAGTGTGAACAGCTTGCCATTCGTGTTTACTCAAAAACAAAAATCGCCAGTCGGTCCAGTTAGCAACCCTACCGGGCGGTGTGATATAGAGAATAATGCCTGAGATAGCAATAAAAATGAAGGACGTTACCACGTAAAAGCTAATGAATGCTCGCCAGTAAAATTTTTTCTTTTTATGTTTATTGTTATTTGTCATAATCAACTTTCTCATTAAATAATGGCAAAGCGGCGATGGAATTTTTCCACCGCCTGCTTTTGCCGATCTGTTAGTTTACTTACCTCTGCGTGTTTGTTTAACGCTACCTTTGGGACCTGTACCATCGCAGTTACCAGTTCCGGTGCCTGGTCCAAATCCTGAACCATCTCTTGGACCTACACCACTGTGACCTGTTCCGTCACCAGGCCCATATCCACCTTTCCCATTTTTTGCGTTTTTACCATTCATCATCTTGCGGCCGGTTCCGTCTTGTGGCTTTACGAAGTCGGGATCTTTTCCGTTAGGAATTCCATCGCCATCGGCATCGAGTGCGTGGTCGTTGATTCCGTCGCCGTTGAGATCGATAAATCCTTTTACGCCGTTACCTTTACCTTTTGTTTGTGAATACGCATCTGAGGATGCTACGAACATTAATAGTGCAAACAATGCGACTATTGCTGCTGTGAATTTTATGTTTTTCATTTTTAAATCCTTTCGAACGTTTTACGTTCTTTATTCTATTGTTGTTGAATTATGTAATTAGTTATACTGTGATTACATTAGCTTCAACCATCGTGCCAAAAAAATATTCGATAAATTTTTCTCATTTTCAATGAAAATGAAAAAATGTTTAAGAGCGGTTCGACATCTTGGTCGAAACCAATCGGCATAATTGTCGAGTGATTTTCGCAGATATAACGAATAATTGCAGCAACTTTAGTTACTTTTTCATTCCCCACTTTTCCAATCGATAGCGAAGGTTCCTCTCAGAAATTCCTAACAACAGAGCAGCTTTTGACTGGTTACCATCTGTTTTATGAAGTGCATCGAAGATTAACTCTTTCTCTAACTGCTCAACTCTTTCACCTAAATTTTGTGATGAAGCTGATCTGAAAGCGGGTTGCTCGCTCGGTAAATTTTGTAAATTCAGAGGTAGTTCATTTGTGGTGATAAGTTTTTCACGCACAAGAACAACTGCGCGATAGATAATATTTTCTAATTCACGCACGTTGCCCGGATAATTATATTTTAAAAGTGTATCGAGCGCTTCCTTTGAAAATTCTACTTTTTCTTTATTAACATCTTTTGAATACTTATCTTTAAAATATTCTAGAAGCGGAAGAATATCTTCCTTTCTCTTACTCAGCGGAGGGATTTCGATGGTAACAACATTGAGTCGATAATATAAATCTTCACGAAATCTTACATCTTTCATTAATTCTTCGAGGTTTCTGTTAGTTGCTGCAATTACGCGGACATCAACTTGAATGGGTTGAGAGCCGCCGACTCGTTCAAAATTTTGTTCTTGTAAAACGCGAAGGAGTTTAACTTGAGTTGAAAGAGATATATCACCGATTTCATCTAAAAATATAGTTCCTCCGTCAGCTGATTCGAAACGTCCACGCCGCTGTTTATCGGCTCCTGTGAATGCACCCTTTTCGTGTCCGAATAATTCGCTTTCTAAAAGGTTCTCATTCAACGCAGCACAATTAACCGCAATAAAAGGTTTATCTCTTCTTGAACTTGCATAATGGATTGTTTTGGCAATCATTTCTTTTCCTGTACCTGTCTCTCCACGAATTAAAACAGATGCTTTGCTATCGGCAACACGAGCTGCCATATTCAGTATTTCCTGCATCTGTTTAGATTGTGCTATGATATCAGAGAATTTATATTTATCAACCACTTCTTCTCTTAATCTTTTATTTTCAGATACTAAACGCTGACGTTCAAATATCCGGTTAATTAACAAATCAAGTTCATCGAGGTTAATCGGTTTTGTAAGATAATCGTAGGCGCCTTGTCGCATTGCTTCAACAGCACTTTCGATTGTTCCAAACGCCGTCATCAAAACCACAGCAGTTTCGGGATTGTGTAATTTAATTTCTTTTAAAAGTTCGAGTCCGTTTTTATCAGGCATTTTATAATCGGTAAGCACAACATCCACAATGTTGGTGCTTGCCATTTCGACCCCCTTTGTTCCGGAACTTGCTTCCAGAACTTTGTAACCTTTGCGTTTTAGGTAACCGATTAAAACTTGTCGTTGACTTGCTTCGTCGTCGACCACGATTATTTTTTTTTCAAGCATATGCATCCTTTTTTATTGGAATTTCTATCAAAAATTTTGTTCCTCTGCCGGGAGCGCTCTCAACAAAAATATCTCCGTTATGCTGAGCAATAATTTGCTGAACTATACTAAGTCCAATTCCCGTTCCCATAGGCTTCGTGCTATAATATAGATTAAATATTTTATTGATATTTTCTGGCGAAATACCAACACCGGTATCTTCGACTACGAAAATTGCTTTTAGTTTTTCGCGCCTGAAACTCAAGCTGATTTTTCCACCGTGCGGTGTAGCTTCTATACTATTCCTTACAAGATTTAAAAATGCCTGCTTCATCTGGTCTTTATCTATCTGTAGTAAAACATTATCTTCCTCGGTAATCTTAAACTCAATATCCTTCGCATCGGTTTGAGTCCGGATAAGCATATCAATTTCGTTTAAAAATATTTTTGAAGAATATTGGTTGATGTTTAATTTGGGCGGACTAGCGAATCGCAGGAATTGTTGAACGATATTATTCAAACGTCGAACTTCACTCTTTAAAACATTTGTGATTGATTTGTATTCTTCTTTATTCGATTCCGGAGTAAATTCTCTCTCATATCTCTGTCCTATCATATGGATTGCATTAAGTGGATTTCGGATTTCGTGAGCGATACCAGAAGCGAGTTCACCCATAGCAACGAGTTTTTCCCGCTGCTGCACCTGCTTCTCCATCGCTCTGAGATTGGTAATATCTCTTAGCACAGCGGTGAACGAATCCAACTTTCCCTCTTTGTCGTACACAAAACTTGTATCAGCAGATAGTATCTTTTTACGGTTGTTGTAAGTAATCTGAAACTCAAAATCTATTAATGAGTTTCTTCCAAACAAACTTTCGATAATAACTTGCAATTGACCGTCTAAAAGTTGAGAAATGTTTTTTCCAACTGCTTTATCGACCGATACAAAGCAAATTTCCTCTGCTGCTCTGTTGAAGATAGTTATGTTTCCATCAGCATCTGTAGTTATAACTGCATCAGCCATATTATGCAAAATACTTCCCGTATAAGTTTGTACTTTCTCGTATTCCCTTGATACGAATTGCAGGTTTTGATTTATGAATATTATACTGATTACGACTACTAATATCGCTAAAAGAACTAGTGAGATTATTATAGATCTTCTGACCATACGTTGTTCAAGAGAATGAATTTCGTCCATTGCCAAACCTAAGCGTAACAGTCCTATTGTTTCGCCGCTGACTTCGAAAGATTTTACCACTTCAAAAGCTACTTTATCATTATAAGAATAGACTCTGGTTTCTATTGTATCTTTTTGATAAGCATCTGTTAAAAAAGAATCGTTTTCAATTGGTTCAACCTCCGTTACCGATTTGCTCGCTGCAATAATTCCTGCATCATCTTGTAAAATTATATATTCAATTCCATCGTTATCGCTAATATCTTGTATTATTCTTCCTAACCCAATTTTTTTTCTAAACTCAAGGAGATAAGAAGCTTCTACATTTAATACAATTGCTCCTTGCCTGTTTACAGGTCTGCGGACAGCGACCGTATAACGCGATCCGTTTTCATACCGTGCTTCTTTAAGACCGATAACCAGCTCTTGTTTTCCATCTTTGAGAATAGGTTTTATAAAATCGACGGGCGAATATTTAGGATCTGACTCGATGTGCCCCTGTTCGGGAGTATGATTACTTAAAATTTTATTACCATTTTTATCAAAAATATTTATACGAAAAATATTATTTTCATTTGCAAACTTCCTTAAATCAGTTTGCTTTAATGTTGTGATGCTGTCTAAGCGGATAATCATCCTTCCGGCAGTCAATAAACGCTGAGCAATCAGATTTTCGATCTCTGAACTCGATACAATTGTATTACTCCCACTGATCGTGATAGTCTCGATTAGAGAAGTCGCTTGTTCGGTCAATAAATGATAAAGTTCCTCGCGACTTTGTGTGAGCTCAAGATATGCTGATATGATCATTAGTAGAGAAATTACTAGGGTGATTCCGATAAAATAGTGTGGTTTAATATTTTTGATTTTTTTCATTTGAATGATAATCTGAAAAATGATCAAATTTCTTATTTATTAGTCATTTTGATTTTTATCTATTTTTTCTTTAAGAATTTTACCTAACATCGCTAAGGCAGCCAAAGCGAAAAGCGGTAGGATAGTGTCCATTCCTAATGCTTCCGATAACGAACTTGCCCCGACACCAGAATTAACAGCAGCCGAATATAGATATCCTTTGATACCAATTGCAAAAAATGTAGATATCAGAAAAATATGGATGGGGATTTTTAAAATTCCTGCACCGTAGTTTATTAAAAAATGCGGTGAGCTTGGCACAATTCTCAACGCGAATATCGAGGCAAGTGTTGAATGACGTTGCAGAAATTGTGTTATTTTATTACTGCGATATTTATCTGCATAACTACCTCCTACATTTCGAGCAGCAATGTAACCCGAACTACTCCCAAGTAAGCTTCCTGTAGTTATTATTATGGTCGATTCAACGGGTGGATACAACAGCGGTGTGATGAAAAAGAATATGGACGCTGGAAGGGGAAAAGTCCATGCAATTGTCATAGCGCCGATTATCATCAGCGGCGTATAAGAATTACTACCAAGTTCTCTAAAATTTTCAATGGTTATTTTTTCTGATAATCCGCTTTTATAGTAAACCAACAATAACAAGCCGAGGATAAAGATAGTTACTAATGGTTTCCACCGGTTTTCTCCATTTGAATTGGTAATGTTCAACACTCTATCAAATTAATTATTTTTTTCATTTCGTCGACGGCATTTTCTAACCCAATAAATAAAGCTCTCATTATTATCGCATATCCGATACTTACTTCGTCTATTTCTTTAATATTAGCAATTCGAGATATATTTTTAAAATCTAAACCGTGGCCAGCGTTAACCCCCATGTTTAACTGTTTTCCTAACTTTGCAGCTTCTACGATTTTCTTTAAGTGAAAATTTATTTTCGCTGCCGTAACAACTTCTGCATATTCACCTGTGTGGATTTCTATCATGTCAGCGTGTATTTCTTTAGCCGCTTCTACTTGTTCTCGGACGGGGTCGATGAATAAGCTAACGGAAATACCGCTATCTTGTAACTGCTTGATTGCTTTTGACAAAGATGGTCTGAATTTTACTACGTCAAGTCCACCCTCTGTTGTCAGTTCTTGACGGCGTTCGGGGACAAGAGTTGCTAAGTCGGGTTTAATTTTTTTTGCAATACTAACGATTTCGTTTGTTGCTGCCATTTCTAAATCTAACTTAGTTGTAACCGATTTTCGCAATTTGATTACATCGCTATCTTTAATATGCCGACGGTCTTCTCGCAAATGACAAACTATACATTCAGCACCGGCCTTTTCAGCGATGAGTGCAGCGTGTACAGGGTCGGGCTCTTTGCCACCTCTTGCGTTCCGCAATGTTGCGACGTGGTCTATGTTAATTGCTAATCTCATTAATATCCTTTTTTAATATTTTTATTGTAATCGCTTACGAATTACGTATTGAAATTTTTCAGGACTTCGGCGAACTATTTTGATGCCTTCCGGTGAATTTATCTCGGGTTGAATATTTTCTACCGTATCAGAAACAAGGTTTGGAAAATCAACATAAACTCGAAAATTGTCGTTCGATATTTCTTTCAACTTCTCGATACATCCACGTATGATGATATCCATCTTAGGAGGTATGAATACAACTTCTTTATTTGTCGGTAAGTAATTTACTTCAACGTTTAATCCTAAAATTGATTTTTCGGCAAAAGGCTGGATATCTATTTTAAAGTTAATTTTATCAAGGAATAATTTTATGATATACTCGGGTGGTTTTTCCAATTTCAAATCTATATTGACAGGTTCGCGTAAATCAGATATTATAATTTGCTCAGTCTTCCAATATTTTAAAGTATCAACCACTGATCGCGCTCCACCTACTGTAATGCTATCGGGAAAAACGATTGCTTCTCCTATTGGTCCATAACTCTCGCGAAAACTCAATACAACTTGTGGTACGACTCTCACTTTCTTTTGAGAAAATTCTTCGATAGAGATTAGGAGAGAGTCGGGATGAACATCGAGAATACTAATAGACGATGGGAGTGAAAATTTTTCGTGAATAGAATTATATGTATAGATGGTTTGATTGGTTTTTATTTTTGATACATCCACGTCATAATGAATATTCCCCGAAATATAGAGCGAGGTCAAATGCCAACCATTGCCTTTGATTTTTAATGTTAATGTGTTAGGAATCGAATTCTTAAGTGCTATCTTGTCGGAAAATTTTTTTAAAATAACAGGAACCTGTAACGCAACAGTATACTCTTGTGTCATGTTTATTGAAAGCCACATCAATATACCAAAAAGAGTTGTGGCGATTATAATATGGTAACGCTTAGTTTTCATTTATACTTGATACCGATAAAAAAAAACTCCACCCTCCAGATATATCTGAAAGATGGAGTTTGTTCGACAAAAAATTTACTTTGGAAATTTTGCATTCATTAATTCAACGATTAATTTCTCCTTATTAGCCATGGAAATTTGTCTACCGAAAATTGTTAATCCTTCGACACTGCGTGCATATCGGCGTAACTCGTGTACACTCAAAGCTTGTAGTTGCTGTAAGTACTCCTTCTCGCTCGTTGGAATAGGTGGCGGCTCTTGGATAGTTGGTTCTACTTCTTTTAAAGCGAATTGAGTTTTCGAAATCAAGTCTGTTTCAGCTGGTGTAATTACTTTTGATTTCGATGCCTGATCTTTCGGTTTTCTTCCCCGTTTAACAGGTTTAACATCGGGTTCGGGAATTTTGCTTATTTGTGGAACTTGTGCTTCAAAGATAAGAGTTTCCAAATCACCGACTGGTCGAGGTATTACGTGTGACGAAACCAGTTCGCCGACTCGTGCCGCTGCTGTGCTTCCTGCATCCACCGAAGCACGCACTGCAGCTACATCACCGATGAACTTGATGGTAACTAAGCCGCCTTTTACCTTTTCTTTTCCTATAAGTTTTACCTCGGCTGCTTTGGTGGCAGCATCGGCTGCCTCGATTGCTCCAATCAAGCCGCGGGTTTCGATTAAGCCCAATGCAAAATCTAACATTTTCATGTTTTTTCCCTAATAGCTAAAATTTTACTTTACCTGTGGTCTTTTGGGAAGAATTAATTCGACATCGACATGAGGACGAGGAATTACGTGAACAGAGACAAGCTCCCCGACTCGCTGAGCAGCTGCTGCACCAGCGTCGGTAGCAGCTTTTACTGCACCTACGTCACCGCGGACCATTACAGTAACGTAACCACCGCCGATTGTTTCTTTTCCGATTAATGTTACTTTGGCTGCTTTTACCATAGCATCTGCTGCTTCGATAGAACCGACCAAACCTTTAGTTTCGACCATTCCCAATGCGTCAAGGGATATATCTGCCATTTTTAACTCCTTAAATATTTTTATACTGGTTATTAACTTGAAATATTCATAACGAATATACATAATCGGGAGCAGAATGTCAATATATCTGTTTTTATTTTGCGAAAAACTTTTTTGTATTAATCCTTGGAAATAAATCCCAATTTCAGTATATTTTTTTCGTATTGAGCCTTAACATATTGCTTCCAAGCGAACTTAGCTTTCCGGTCCCGCAAAGCGAGCGAAGTTACTCTATACATTGAATAGAGAATCCGGTTATCCCGAAAGCATTTGGGATAGGACTCAGCAATTAAGCTAAGATCAAACATAAAGGGGCTGTAGCTCAGCTGGGAGAGCGCCTCGTTCGCAACGAGGAGGCCGAGGGTTCGAATCCCTTCAGCTCCACAGAGGTCAAGTCCTGTGCAACCGTAAGTAGCCCAACCCCGTCAGGTCCGGAAGGAAGCAGCGGTCAGTTACCCAAAGTGTGACACAGGGTAGCTTGACCTCCTTATTTTAAGAATTGAATCTACCAAATTTGAAAAACATTAACACACAGAATAATCTACTGCAATCATCTTCTGAAAAACATTTCACAGGTATACTCGAAATTGTTAGAAATAATATAAACAGACGAAATCATAGTTCCTCATTCGGTAGGTTAATTAAAATTTCGGTTGGGTTAGAAAAAGAATTCGACTCGCCTATAGTGAACTCAAAGTTAATAAAAATATTTAAACTTCGACAAGGTGTTTTACTAAATTGTGCGGTGTTAAAACGTAATGAAAATTTTGAGGTTACAGAAATACTAACAATCAACGGTTTGTCTCCGGCAGAATGGTTGACGTGTGCGGAATTCAAAGCAGGCACCGCGCTGGATGCATCTGAACAAATAGTTTTAACTACTGACCCGAAGGAGTATTCCTTAAGAATAATTGATTTACTCTGTCCTATTGGTAAAGGACAGAGAGCTTTAATTGTAGCTCCACCCAAAGCAGGAAAAACTATTCTGCTTAAACAAATAGCTAAATCAATCGTTACCAACCATCCCAATATTTTATTGATAGGGTTGCTGGTTGATGAGAGGCCCGAAGAGGTGACAGATTTTCTTCGTTCAGTAAATACCAAAGTGTTTGCAAGCTCAAGCGATAGCAGAAGAGAAAACCACGTCCGAATTGCATCGCTTGTTTTAGATTATGCAAAACGGGAAGTCGAAACAGGTAAGGATGTAGTTCTGTTAATAGATTCGTTAACCAAGATGGGGAGAGCATTTAACGCTTTTCAACCGGGCAGCGGTCGAACAATGTCAGGTGGTGTGGATATACGAGCACTTGAAATACCCAAAAAAATATTTGGATCAGCGCGAGCACTCGAAGACAGAGGATCTCTCACTATCATCGCAACGATACTCGTTGATACAAATTCGAGGATGGACGAGTTGATTTTTCGAGAATTTAAGGGCACCGGAAATATGGAGCTTGTTCTCAATCGCGATTTGGCAAACCACCGTATCTTTCCGGCGATTAACATTCAGGAGTCTGGGACACGGCGCGAGGAACTGCTGTTCGGCAGATATACCGAAAAACATTACGCATTAAGGCGAATGCTAAATAATCTCAAACCGAAGGAAGCAATGCTCCATATGATAAAACTTTTAGATATGTATTCTACCAACCGTAAATTACTTTCAAAAATTTCAAAAACAACTTTAGATGATCATGAAACTTAAATCGTTAAATACCGGTGAGTTCTATATTTCCACTCCAAAAAATTTTAATTTTTGGCGAACTGTTTACAGTCACGGTTGGTGTGCTCTAAAACCGTTTGTCGTTGATAAAGAAAAATTATTTCTTGAAAGATCGTTTACTACCCGCAGAGGCAAGCCTGTTTATTGTTATTTGAGCGATACGAAAGAGGGAAACATCAAAGTTGAATATCAAACAGAATACGAGTTACATCAATACGAAAAATTTGATTTAATAAATCAGGTTGCAAGAGTATTTCGCCTCGAGGAGGATTTAACTGAATTTTATACCGAAGCAAAAAAAGACCATCGATTCAAATGGGTTTATAAACTCAAAGCCGGTAGGTTACTCAGAAGTCCGACTGTTTTCGAAGATGTTGTAAAAATGATTTGCACAACAAATTGTAGTTGGGCTTTGACGGAATTAATAGTAAATAATTTGACTTTAAAATTAGGAAAAAAATTTTCAGTTTTAAAGAGAAACGGAGCCGATTCAAGAGTTTATACATTTCCTGCGCCACGAGCGATTGCTTCGGTCGATGAGGAATATTTAAGAAAAGAGATTCGAGCTGGTTACCGTGCACCATATTTGCTCGAACTTGCAAATCGAATTGATTCGGGCGAATTGGATATCGAGTCGTGGAAACAGCCAGAATTGACGACAGATGAACTTTTTAGAAAAGTAAGCCAGATAAAAGGAGTTGGTCCTTACGCTGCTGGAAATCTTTTAAAACTTTTAGGTCATTACGATTTTTTGGCGATTGATAGTTGGTGCAGAACGAAGTTTTACAAGCTACATAAAGGCGGAAGGACGGTTTCAGATAAATCGATTGAAAAGTTTTATAACCATTACGGAAAATGGCGCGGCTTATTTTTCTGGTTGGATGTAACAAAGGATTGGTACGAACATCAATTTCCGTTTTAGAAATAATACCCAAGATATCTGAGATATGAACGAGCCTGTTGAAGAGTCATTGCTTCTGCCAACTTTAGTTGGAAGGAGCAATCTCATTCTCGAAATCAAAATACGAGATTGCCCCCCTGCCTAATTTGCTACAGAAGAATTGGGTAGGCTTCGCCATTTCGCTCCTCGCAAAGATATTTTCATCCACTTGGGAACACGTCCCTTACTTTTTATTTATACTATCCAGCAAAGTTTTTGCTTCTGTCCGAAATTTGTCATCATCTTCATCTTTTGTCGGCAATGTTTCTATAATTTTTAAATGTTCTAAAGCTTTGGAATAATTTTTTATCTCGACATAAGATCTTGAAGCATCTAATCTGTACATAATAAAATCGGGCCGTAAAGAAATTGATTTCTCGTAATTTTTTATCGCATCTTCTTGGTTTGCCCAACCTAGTCCTAAGGGCCAACGAACTATTTTACTTTTTTCACTCACCTTCGCATGTGTGCGTCCCAAAACATAGTATGCAGTTGCGTTATTGGGGTCGAGCATAATTGCTTTTTCCAAATCGGCTTTTGTTTGTTTAACAAGTCCAATGTTATCCCAGATACCTTTGAAAAGTGCAATTCGTCCGTTTGCTATCCCCCGCCGCGTATATCCCATTGATCCATTAGGATTCACTGTTACTGCGCTATCGGCATATGCATACGCTTTTTTATATATTTGTTCCTGCTTAATTTTCTCAGCGTCGGTCGCAGTAGGTAAGTGTTCACCGATGTCTACAAAGGAACGACTTACTTTCCACAGCGCTTCATAATTTTTGGGGTCTAAATTTAGAACTTCTAAATATTTTTCCAAAGCTTTTGCGTTCTCAAATTTTTCTTCAGAGAAAATGTCACCATCTGTTAGAAGAGTTGTAACTTTTTGACCGAGTTCTTGGGGATAAGTATTGAGAGACAGGATAAGTACAAACGATAGAATACTTAAAAAAGAACGTAATAACCTATTAGGAATCAGATACTTCATTTTTATCCTTTTTTCTTGTTGATGTTTATGATTTTTGTTAATCGCTAGTTTCAAGCTTTCTGATTTCGTCCCGTAATTTTGCAGCCGCCTCATAATCTTCCCGTTCGATTGTTTCTTTAAGTCGTAACCGAAGGTTTTCTAGTCGTTTACCTTTTTCTTGAGGCATTTTTTCGAATGTAGATAGGGGTGTGTTTTCAAATTCAGATTCGGGAATAAAAGCTGCTTCCTGCATAACTTTTTCAGAAACGTATATCGCTATTCCACATCGGACTGCCAAAGCGATTGCGTCGCTGGGTCTTGAATCTATTTGTTGACTGTCGAGTAAAATTGTCGCGAAAAAGGTACCTTCTCTCAGATCACTTATTGTTACTTCAATGATTTCATAACCTAATGAATCTATAATATTTTTCAACAGGTCGTGCGTTAACGGGCGAGGTGGTTTTATCCCTTCCATCTCTAGAGCAATAGATTGTGCTTCGAATGCTCCAATAATAATCGGTAGCTGGCGATTTCCGTCAACTTCTTTCAACAATAGAGCATAAGCACCGCCGCTCGAGGGGCTTGTTGTAAGACCAATAATATCGACTTGTACTTTTTCGGGTTCCATTTATTCGTTGTTCTGATATTTATTTACTTAGTAAAATTTTCATTTCTTGAGTCAATAATGGAAGTGTTTCTATCGCATCTGCTACTATCCCATAATCAGCAATTTGAAATATTGGTGCATCTTTATCTTTATTTATAGCAACGATACATTTTGAAGACGACATACCAGCTAAATGTTGTATCGCCCCAGAGATACCACATGCTATATATAAATTAGGAGAAACGGTTTTACCTGTTTGTCCTACTTGTTCGTCGTGTGGGCGCCAATTCGAATCAACAACCGCGCGTGAGACACCGACTCCCGCACCAAGTACATCGGCTAAATCTTCTATTAATTTAAAGTTCTCAGGACTCTTCATTCCTCTTCCACCCGAAACTATTATACTGGCTTCTGTAACATCGGGTCTTCCGATTGCAACTTTTGTCTCGACAGCTTTAGCAGTAAAATCCGCTTCACTTAATTCAACTGTAAATTTTTCAACACTCGCTTGATTTCGATTGCTTGCCCCGGCTGTAAATACATTCGGTCTGAGTGTGAAAATTTTAATATCGCTGAGGATTTTAACATCGCTAATTACTTTTCCAGCAAATATCGGTCTGGATGCAATAATTTCTCCATTCTCTATTTTTAATGAAACACAATCTGCCGATACTCCAGCCTCAAGTTTAGCCGATACCCTCGGTGCTATATCTTTACCCATTTGAGATGCTGGAAAAAATATGACAGACACATTTTCTTTCTTCGCAACCTCGGCAACTATCTTTGCGTATGCTGTAGTAGAATAGTACATAAGTCGCTTGTCGTCCACAGCGACAACTCTCGTAGAACCAAAACCACCGAGTTCAGTTGACATCTGCTCGATTCCACTTCCTACTACCAAAGTTACAAGTTCAGCATTGAGTTTGTCAGTAATTTCCCGAGCGGCCCTCGTAACCTCGTAAGCTGTTTTTTTGAATTTTCCATCTCTTTGTTCTGCAAATGCTAATATTTTCATACTTTTTTTCTTTTTTAGAATTCTATATCATTTTTGCTTCTTCGTGTAATAGTCGGACTAACTCTTTTGCCGCTGTAGGTTCTGTGCCGACTATCTTCCCTGCACCCTTTGAAGCAGGTAACCGCAAGGATACAATTTCAACTTTTTTAGTATAACTTATTACTGGCTTCTCTTCGATGGGTTTTGTTTTAGCAGTCATAATTCCTTTTAATGACGGGTATCGTGGTTCGCATAATCCTTTTTGCACACTTAAAACAAGTGGAAGCTGGCTCTCTACTTTTTCGTGTCCCCCCTCTATCTCTCTTTCACAGATAGCTCGATTATTCTCAATCTCCAATTTTACAACGACAGATATAGAGGGAAGATTAAGCATTTCTGCAACTAACCCGTGTAGCTGTGAGTTATCGAAGTCAATCGATTGTTTGCCGAATAAAATAATATCGGGATTCATATCTTTTAAATTGTCGGAAAGAGTTTTTGCGACAGAAAATGTGTCACGGTCGATTTCATCCTTAAGCAATATCGCTTTATCAACACCCATCGCAAGAGTTTTTCGGAGTGTTTCTTTATTCGCCTCACCACCTAATGAAATTGCAACAACCTCTCCGCCAAACTTTTCCTTTAGGCGTAGTCCTTGCTCAACGGCTATCTCATCATACGGATTAAGTATGTAATTAATTCCCGAATTATCTATATTTTTACCGTCAGCGCCGATTTTAATCCTCGCTTCGGTATCGGGGACGCGATTAACACAAACCACTATTTTCATTTAAATTCCTTTATTAATTTCAATTGTAATATATAGAGAAAAGGAAAAAAAGGCAAACCTTGCATATTAATATCCAGTTTCCTAAATTAACGTATGATTACTAAATCCAAATTCATGACTCTCGAGAGATTTATACGAGAAGAGGAAGAGTCGTTTCCAAAAGCCACTGGTGAATTTACTGCCGTTTTATTTGGACTAACATTAGCAGCGAAACTGATTTGGCGCGAGGTGAGTAAAGCTGGACTTGTAAATATCCTCGGTACAACAGAACAAATTAATTTTACAGGTGACATCCTAAAAAAGTTAGATTTGTTTGCCGATGAAACTCTCTATAAAACAATGTATTACAGCGGACACTTATGCGCCATGGCATCGGAAGAGAGTAACGGCTTAATTGAAATACCCGATAAGTACGTGGGTGGAAAGTACATCCTGATCTACGATCCTTTAGACGGTTCTTCGAACATCGATGCTAATATTACCATCGGTACAATTTTCAGTATATTTAAACGTGTAACAGATTCGGGTCACGGCACTCTGGAAGATTGTTTACAACCGGGATACAGACAAGTTGCAGCAGGTTACATAGTATATGGAACGAGTACAATGTTTGTTTATACAACTGGTCGAGGTGTTCACGGATTTACGCTCGATCCTTCAGTCGGTGAATTCCTCCTCTCACACGAAAACATCCGGATTCCTCAACGAGGTAAAACTTACAGCGTTAATGAGGGAAATTTTAATTTGTGGGACGACAGGATAAAGAAGTACATTCAATACCTCAAAGAAATTAACGGCAAACCCGATCATCCTCATTCGCTCAGATATATTGGCACGATGGTGGGAGATATTCACCGGACCTTACTTTACGGTGGAATATTTTTCTACCCCGCAGATAAGAAGAACCCAAACGGTAAACTCAGGTTAATGTATGAATGTAACCCGATGGCTTTCGTGGTTGAACAGGCCGGAGGCAGGGCGAGCAACGGTTTTCAACGTATTCTTGACGTAAAACCCACGTCCTTGCATCAACAAATTCCTATCTTCATCGGAAGTCCAATTAATGTTACTTTCTGCGAAGAATTTTTATCTGGTAAACGTTAATTGAATGCTCAGTGTCGATGTTGAAAATATTTCTTTCAGTTATCCTCAGCGTCATTCGGTTCGAGAAAATATTTTTTTCTCGCTTAAAAATATTTCCTTTGCATTGAAAAGTGGAACATTTTTGAGCATTCTAGGACCCAACGGTTCGGGTAAATCTACGCTTCTTCGAATCATAGATAGAATTCTTCTTCCGGACAGAGGAAGTGTCAAAATTTTCGATAAAGATTATATAAAAATATCCAGAAAAGAATTATCGCGACTGATAGCATTCGTACCCCAAGTACACTCTCTTGTATTTCCGTACACCGTATTCGAAGTTGTACTTATGGGAAGGTCACCTCATATTAAAGGAGTTGGATTTGAGAACTTTACTGATATACAGATAGTTGAGGACGTCATGGAAAAAGTTGATGTTTCTCGGTTGCGATCAAAACCTGTCGGTGAGTTGTCGGGAGGAGAATTACAGCGTGTTTTCTTAGCCCGTGCATTGGCTCAGCAATGTCCAATCTTAGTTTTGGACGAACCAAATACGCACCTCGACTTAAGACACCAGATCGAGATACTAGCACTTATTAAAAAGATTGTAAACGAAAAATCAATTTCAGTAGTATCAGTATTTCACGATTTTAATTTAGCTTCAATTTATAGCGACGAAATCTTGTTGCTCGACAGCGGCAAGGTTCTTGCCCACGGAACTCCAAACACGGTATTGAATGAAATGAATATTAAAATGGTGTTCGGAACAGAAGTAATAATCGATCCGCATCCAGTAACTAATTCTCCGCGAATCACGATAATTCCGGACACAAATTATGTATACAACACAGAAACCCAAAAACAAAAAGGAGAAATTTATGAGCATATTTGATCAAATTAGAAAAAAAGACCACGAGCAAGTTGTATTTTGCTCTTCAAAAGATTCAAACTTGCGTGCGATCATCGGAATCCACGACACGACACTGGGACCAGCATTAGGGGGTACGCGAATGTGGATGTACGCAGCCGATGAAGATGCATTGGTAGATGTGCTGCGACTTTCACGCGGGATGACCTATAAAGCAGCTGTAGCCGGTTTGAATTTGGGCGGTGGAAAAGCGGTTATTATTGGCGACCCGCACAAAGATAAAAACGAATCAATGTTTCGCGCATTCGGACGGTTTGTGGACGGATTAGCCGGCAGATATATAACCGCTGAAGATGTTGGAACTTCGGTCGAAGATATGGAATATGTGAGAATGGAAACAAAATACGTTACAGGAATTGATAAAGCCCTCGGCGGCAGCGGCGACCCTTCTCCGTTTACAGCTTATGGTGTATACGTCGGAATGAAAGCAGCGATGAAAGAATTAACCGGCAGCGATTCTTTAGCCGGAAAGAAGGTAGCTGTCCAAGGGGCAGGAAATGTTGCAAAATATGTTTGCAATCATTTAGCAAAAGATGGCGCTAAAGTTTACGTTACAGATATATATGAAGAAAAAGCAAAAGCAATAATTGCAGAGACTAAAGCCGAATACGTCCATCCCGATAAAATCTACGATGTAGATGCTGATGTATTCTGTCCTTGTGCTCTCGGTGCAATAATTAATGACGATACAATTAATAGATTGAAATTTAAGATAATCGCAGGAGGAGCAAACAATCAGCTTGCCGATGAAAACAAGCACGGAAAAATATTGATGGATAAGGAAATTATATACGCTCCCGATTATGCTATCAATGCGGGCGGTTTGATTAATGTTGCTAATGAACTTGAGGGATACCATTCCGAGCGTGCGATGAAGCAAGCAGGACAAATTTATGATACAATTCGCACAGTTCTTACTATAGCCAAGAGGGAGCGTATTCCGACACACGAAGCATCTAATAAATTAGCTGAAGAGAGAATAAACAGTATAGGCAAAATTCGCCAAATCTATTCGGGTAAATCTGAATTTTCAGGGCGATTCGGTGAGATAGCTATATAACCTATCAAACAAGGGGCGCTATCAAAGCGCCTCTTGTATTTTTCAATAATATTATATTAAGAAATATTTTAATGGTAACATTTAGAAGACGCGCAATAAGAGAAAAAGTATTGCAGGTTTTATACGCTCACGAAATTTCAAAAGAACCGATTACTTATCTCATCGATAACATACTTACAGATTTACAAAATCAGAAAACCGATTTCGATTTTGCAAAACAAATAATATATAAGGTTCTTCAACACCAAGAAGAATTGGATGAAATTATCAAAACAAAAGTTGCCAACTGGGAATTCAGCAGAATTGCTGTCATAGATAAATTTTTACTGAGGATTGGAATATGCGAGTTGATATATTTCGACGAAATTCCACCCAAAGTTACAATTAACGAAGCCATCGAGATAGCTAAAAATTACAGCACAGATAAAAGCAGCAAATTTATAAACGGTGTTCTCGATTCTGTTTTCGGGCAATTAGAAAAAGACAAGAAGTTAACAAAATTCGGGCGGGGTTTAATTTCATCATCGACAAATCCGGGAAGCAAAACACCCCGAAAAAGTAAAGAAACATGAGTGCTGAAATCACTCATATAAATATAAACCAGTCTCCTAACCGCTCACAAATTTTTGTTTGGACACTTTTCGATTTTGCAAACACCGCTTTTTATGTTCTGATTTTAACGGTCAGTTATCCTCTTTATTTTAAAGAAGTTGTAGCAAGGGGAAATCAACACGGAGATTTCTTGTGGGGATTGGCTTTCAGCATTTCGATGCTAATTGTAGCTTTTATTTCGCCGATCCTTGGCGCCGTCGCCGACTACAGTGCGGAAAAAAAAAGATTCCTGCTCATCTTTACTTTGATCTGTGTCGTAGCCACTTCTGGACTTTTTTTTATCACGGAGTCGATGATAATTTGGGGAATATTTCTTCTCATATTAGCAAACATTGGTTTTGAAGCCGGGTTAGTTTTTTACGATGCGTTTTTACCCGAAATCACAACGCCGCGAAGTTATGGTCGCGTATCAGGTTACGGTTTTGCGATGGGTTATATCGGGTCATTAGTTACTTTAGTAGTCGCGTACCCCCTTTTCATAAAAGGTTTCTCCTTAGAAAATATTATAAACATTCGCTATAGTTTTTTGTTGGCGGCAGGTTTTTTCTTTGTTTTTTCAATCCCCCTCTTCTTATTCCTAAAAGAGAAATCTATAAAAGTCAATCAAAAATTCAGCGTCATTAAAGTTGGCATCCAACGGATTAAAACTACATTTAAAGAATTCGAAAAGCATAAGAATGTCGGGAAGTTCCTTCTATCCTACTTTATTTATATCGATGGAGTCAATACAATTATTATTTTTTCATCTATCTTTGCAAGAGAATCCCTTCAATTAGAAATTATAGACATAGTAATATTTTTTGCAATGGTTCAAACATCGGCTATCGCCGGCTCAGTTATTTTCGGGATACTTGCAGACCACTTTGGACAGAAAAAGACACTAACTGCTACACTTGTCCTATGGCTTGGGATCGTTGTCGTTGCATACTTTGTTACTGGCAAAATTCTTTTCTATCTTGTTGGTATTTTAGCCGGTATTGCGTTGGGGTCTTCACAATCTACAAGCCGAAGTTTAATGTCAAAGATTACACCGCTCGAGAAGAAAACAGAATTTTTCGGATTTTACAGCTTCTTCGGAAAAGCATCGGCAATTATTGGCCCTTTGATTTTCGGTTTCATCTCTTCACAGATAAATCAACGGATCGCAATAATTTCAGTTGGAGTGTTAATACTTGTCGGTTTGGTGTTACTACAGAAAGTTAGTGAAAAAAAACCATCAAGTGATAACCATTTTGTAATGAAAACTCCTTTTTAGATGTGAAACATCTTCGTTCGACTACTCTAGATGCTTGCGTCAAATGAGTAGCTTGCAAGAAGATTTGAATCGTTGAAACACAAGAAAGACCAGCTTTAATGGAAATGGCGACAAAACATTCTGTATTATGTTAAGTTTCAACGGGAAATTTATTGGGTTTTCATCAAATAAAGATTTTTGCTGTGCTAGATGTTCAGAAATTTTAGTTGTCAGTCCTGAAGTTGTGGCCCAAATATCGTTTTGATTATCGTATACAAAGATTCCAAAAAGCCTTTCCAAATTATCAAATTTTTCGACTAATTGATTTACTTCGTTCAATAATTAGTGAGGAAGTAAATCTTTGATTGATTCTTGAAAACTCTCTGTCAATAAAAAAAGAGGCGGTTAAGTTCTTCAATATGGTCCTGTTTCCCGAAACTCATCTGGATAAATGAAAATACTCTTGCAACTAATATTGCGGCAAAAAGCGGTGAGAATATTAAACATATATCAATTTTAATAATCTCAACTATAAAATTATAAAATTACTTAAAAAATAATAAACAACAATTTTACGAACAACGAATACATTTGCTTTTTCCCTTAATTTTTTGTAAAAATGGGTAGTTAATTAATAAAAAGTTTACATTTCTTATGAAAATACTTGTTTATCTAATAGTTGCGTGTTCATTTTTATCATTCGCTAAAACAGACGCAGAGAGAAGCGAAAACGAGTATGTTGATGTAACAATCACGCTAAAACCGAATGAAATCAAATCGGGAGGAAACGCTCAATTAATAGTCACATTCAAACCTCAAAAAGGAATATATATAAACCTCGACCCTCCTATAGAAATTCGACTTGAGAAGGATTATGCAACCATCGGTAAAATTGAAATTCCAAAAACTAAAGACGGCGATTATTTAAACACCCAAAAACCAGTGAAACAAAACTTCAAACTTAAAAAAAACCTCCAAACCGGCACTTATATATTAAAAGGGCAATTAGTATATTTTTACTGTTCAGACGCGGAGGGCTGGTGCAGTCGGTTTAAACAACCAATCCAGTTAAATATCTCAATCATAAAATAATAACTAAATGTCAAAAGTATATTTTATATCGGATGCACATTTAGGGTTAGGCACAAAAGAGGAAGAACGGAAAAAAGAAAATAAACTTCTTTCCTTTTTAGGAAAAATAGCCGACGATGCAAATTCAATTTACATACTCGGTGATTTGTTCGATGCGTGGTTCGAATACAAGACTGTGATACCTAGGGGTTTCCATCGAATTCTATCAAAACTTGATGATTTAGTCCAAAACAATATCACAATCCATTATTTAGCTGGCAATCACGACTACTGGATGAATGACTTCTTTTCCAAAGAGATTGGGATAAAAACATATCTCGAGGCTTTCGATGTAGATATCGACGGGAAAAAAATTTACCTGCATCACGGCGACGGATTAGCAAATAATGATAATGGATATTTGATTCTAAAGAAGGTTTTCCGTAACCCAATCAATATTAAACTTTTTAAATTATTACATCCTGATTTAGCAATCAAAATTGCCCGGAAATTTTCTAAGACTAGTCGAAAGTATTCTCACAATAAACATTTTGGTGAAGAAGACGGAATGCAAAATACGGCGGCAAAAAAAATTGAAGCTGGTTACGACATCATCATAATGGGACATCGGCATAAACCGACTTTGATGAATATTAACAATGGTATATATATAAATCTCGGTGATTGGATAACACATTATACCTACTGTGAAATGACCGACGGGGTACCTGTGATTAAAAAATGGAGCGGAGAATAAAAAGATATGGCAAAGAAAAAACCGTTTCTAAAGAGACATAAGAAAAAAATATTGTTGACTATTGCTGTTTTTATTTTGTTACTCGCAATTTATATCCCTTACATCATTTCTGGCTTACCCTCATTAGAGGATTTAGAAAACCCAAAGGCTGAATTAGCCACTAAAATTTATTCGATAGACGGCGAAGTTCTTGACCAGTTTTTTATAAAGAACCGGACACGAGTTACTTTGAATCAATTGCCGCCACATTTGATAAACGCACTGATTGCAACAGAAGATAAAAATTTTAAAAAACATTGGGGTGTGGATTTACCGCGATTCTTCAGAGCAATGGTTAAAAACATAATAACTTTACGTCTCCGCGAAGGCGCTAGTACTATTACTCAACAGCTATCAAGAAATCTCTACGACTTGAAAGTTGAACGGAAAAAAATCCACGATAAGGTAACACGCAAATTCAGAGAGTTTATTACAGCATTTCAAATTGAAACAAACTACACAAAAGATGAAATTCTAGAGATGTATTTCAATATTGCATACTTTGGGAGAAGCGCCTATGGAATATCTGCGGCTTCACAAATATATTTTGGCAAACCACCAACGAGCTTAACGTTGAGCGAGAGTGCTCTTCTTATCGGTTTGCTGAAGGGTCCTGCAAATTACGACCCTATCAATTATCCCGACCGAGCAGTAAATAGACGTAATACAGTTTTAGATCAAATGGTAAAATACGGTTACCTTAGGGAAGATGAGGGAAAGAAGGCAAAAGACGATGACATTCAAATCCGTTCATCCGAAAGTGAAGGCACAGCGGGTATCGCGCCACACTTTGTAGAGTACGTGCGACAACAACTGATGCAAAAAGCTGAGCAATACGGTTTCGATATCTATCGCGATGGCTTATCCATTTATACTACACTCGACAGCAGAATACAACGGCATGCAAATAGAGCCGTTGAAGAACACTTAACCGAATATCAACCGCTGTTCAACAAACAGTGGAAATGGGACCAAAACCGGGATGTGTTACTGAAGTCAATAGATTTATACATCAAAACATCTGATACTTATCGAAAAGCAAAAACTAAGGAGCAAAGAGATAGCATCGCAAATTATTTACGGCACACTAAAACGTTTATAGACACAGTAAAAAGAATTTCACAAAGAATTGAAGTCGGTTTCATAGCTATCGACCATAAAAGAGGCGGCATCGTAGCGTTGGTTGGAGGTTCAAATTTCAGGAATTTCAAGTACGGATTAAATCACGCAACACAAATTTACCGTCAAGCCGGTTCAACTTTTAAACCGTTTATTTACACCGTCGCGATAGATAACGGTTATCCGCCTTCATATGAAATTTTAAATCAACCAGTTACGTTAGTAATGGCTGGCGGAAAGAGATGGACGCCGGAAAATTTCGATAACTCGGTCGGAGGTAAATATACGATACGTGAAGGTTTAAAACTTTCTATAAACCTCGTCGCAGTCAGGACAATAATGGAAATAGCGCCTATTCAGCAAGTCATAGAATACTCTTCACGAATGGGAATTAAATCGAAGCTTCCACCGTATGAATCTTTATCGTTGGGGACGGGTGAAGTATCACCTTTAGAGCTTACGACTGCTTTTAGCGTTTTTGCAAACGATGGTATCTTAGTAGAACCAATATCCATTTTGAGAATAGAAGATAAAGACGGAAACGTTATAGAAGAAAACCAACCCGAAAAAAAAGAAGTATTGAGCAAAGAGACAGCTTATATAATGACGAGTATCTTGGAAGATGCTGTAAACCGCGGAACTGGAACCAGAGTAAGAAACTTCTTTCATCTTCCGGCTGCTGGTAAAACAGGAACTACACAGGAGTATGCTGACGCATGGTTTGTAGGTTTTACCCCGATACTGACAGCAGGAGTTTGGATTGGTTTCGATAACAAGAGTGTTCACTTTACAAATTACGACGGTCAAGGTGGAAGAGCCGCCGCTCCAATCTGGGGTAAGTTTATGAATTATGTTTATGATGATAAATCCATTGGATTGCCGCTTGAATTTTTTATTCAACCAGAAGGTGTAGTAAAAGAAACTATCTGTTCAGAAACGAAAGGTTTAGCAACCGAATATTGCCCAACGACTGAAGAAGAATTTTTCAACCGTAAATATCTCCCAAATAAATGCTCACTGCATACATCTATACACTGGGAAGATAGCAAGGAAAAACGTGGTACTATAAATTATTAGATATTATTCAAGTTCGGCAGCAAAAATATCGTCGTCATCATAATCCGACGTAACTTTCTCGCTAACCGTTACATGTTTAGCAATAAAATAAATCGGGATAGCAATCAGAACAGCTATTCCAACCCATTTAAATAACTTTAAGATGTCTGTATCTTCGTCCATAATTTAAATAATTTGATAAAATGTAAAACAATATAACAATTGAGTTTTGAAAAATCAAGGAGTTAAATGGAATTAGAATTTTGTGGTGCTACCCACACAGTTACTGGCTCGATGCATCTACTGTCTGTAAACGGTTATAAAATACTTTTAGATTGTGGCATGTTTCAAGGTAGGCGAAGTGAAGCAAATGAACGAAACCGTAATTTTCCGTTTGACCCAAAAAAGATTCATGCTGTAATTTTATCGCACGCACACATAGACCACAGCGGAAATATTCCCGGATTGGTTAAACGGGGTTTTACGGGTATCATCTACTCGACTTTTGCAACGCGTGATTTGTGCAGTGTAATGTTAATGGACAGTGCTTATATTCAACAGAAAGATGCAGAGTACCTGAATAAGAAAAACAAAAAAAAACATAAACAGCTTATCGAACCACTATATACACCGCAGGATGTACTAAATGCTTTAGGTAATTTTCAAGGAATTCCTTACCACAAGGAATTTATAATATGCGAGGGTCTTACCGCTCAGTTTTTCGACGCCGGACATATACTCGGCTCTGCAAGTGTCCGTCTTTCATTAAAAGAAAACAAGAAAGTTTACACACTTGGCTTTAGCGGCGACATCGGAAGGTGGAATCTTCCTATTATTAAAGACCCCGAATTTATGGGTGATGTAAATTATTTAATTACAGAAAGTACCTATGGTGGCGTTACGCACAAACCAACCGAGGAAATGACAAGCCAACTTGAATCTGTTATAAAGCGAACATTGGATAGGGGTGGTAAAATTATCGTGCCTGCATTTAGCGTTGGTAGAACTCAGGATATAGTTTACACATTATACACACTATCGGAATCGGGTAGGCTGCCTAAAATTCCAATTTTTGTTGACAGTCCGCTTTCGGTTAATGTAACTGAAGTTTATAAATTGCATCCTGAGTGCTTCGACCATGAAACTGCAGCGCATATTCTGCAGCATCACGACCCGTTCGGATTTAATCAGATAAAGTACATCCAGTCGTCTGAAGATTCTAAAGCGCTTAACGATAAGCCGGGAACCTACATGATAATATCTGCTTCAGGAATGTGCGAAGCCGGACGTATTCTTCACCATTTATTAAATAACATCGAAGACTCACGGAATACCATTCTTTTTGTGGGATTCACCGCTGAACACACATTAGGAAGGAAAATTGTTAACGGTAATGCAGAGGTAAAAATTTTAGATAAGATTTGTAAAGTGCGATCAGAGGTTGTAGTGCTGGATTCATTCAGCGCTCATGCTGACGGGAACGAATTAGTAAAATATGCAACTGAGTTCAATAAGAAGATTTTGAAAAAGTTATTCATCGTCCACGGAGAAAAAGATAAACAGGAAATTCTTAAGAAACAGCTTGAAGAAAGGAATATAAAAGATATTTCGATTCCAGCAATGGGCGAAAGATTTATCATAGGTTGATGGGCAAATTATGAACGTACTCGTAACAGGCGGTAGCGGCACAATCGGAAAATACATCGTTGCGAAACTCATAAAACATCACTTGGTCGGTGTTTTAGACATCAAAGAACCCGATGCCCCATCTTGTCATTTTCATTGGGTTGATATGATAAACCTTGAAGCTTTAAAAAAAGTTTTTTTAAACTACGATGCGGTTGTTCATCTTGAGGGTATTCCGCATCCTTTGAATAATACGCCCGAAAAAGTTTACAGCACAAATGTTCTGGAAACATTTAATGTAATGGAAGCAGCCTCAAATTCGGGTGTTAAAAAAGTTATACTTGCATCAAGTGAATCGAAAACTTTAATTCAACAATTATATCCATCTGTCTTTAAATTCGCACCAGACTATTCCAGTAAACAATCGCTAATATTATCCGCGAAAGCAAACCGGATGCTGCGATACACATCCGTTTATACTCACTCAGACTTATTCGATCAAATTAATCAGCAAGGAACTTAAATGAATACAGGATTGCAGGGAAAGGTTGCAATAGTAACCGGAGCAAGCAGAGGAATTGGAAAGGCAATTGCATTAGCTTTTGCAAATGAAGGTGTCCGATTAGTACTCTGTGCCCGCGGTGAAGAACAATTGAAGGTTACTGAAGAAGAGATTAAAAACCGTTTCCATACTGAGGTTATTATCGTTAAAGCAAATGCGACAAAACTTAACGATATAAAAAGAGTTGTTTCGAGAGCCGTCGCAAAGTTCAAACGAATCGATGTTTTAGTGAATAATGCAGGTGATGCACACGTAGGTGGTGTCTTTCAATTCACAGACGAAGATTTTGAAAACCACATACATTTAAAGGTCTTAGGTTATATAAGAACTGCACGTGAGGTTATTCCGCATATGCAGCAACAAGGTGGCGGTAGAATTATTAACATTATTGGAACAGGAGGAAAGGAACCTCTACCGACTATGATGCTTTCCGGTATTACAAGCGGTGCATTGCTGAACTTTACAAAAGCATTAGCTGCTGAATTGGCTCAATTTAAGATTACTGTCAATGCCATCAATCCCGGAACGACTGAAACAATTCTGACAGAACAGACTTTATCTGCAAAATCTATATTACAAGAAAAAAGTGTGGAAGAAATAAAACTAGCACTAATAAATTCGAATCCTTTCCAAAGATTAGCAAAGCCCGAAGATGTTGCTAACGCTGTTATTTTCTTATCTTCCGAGGCAGCAAGTTTTATTTCTGGTATCTCAGTCAATGTTGATGGTGGAAGTGTTCGCAGCTCTGCTTAATGAAATACAAATCTCTTTTAATATTAATTTTATTGGTGATTATCACTGCTTCTGCAGATTGCCAAATCAACTCTTCACCGGATTCTATTTCCGTATCTCAATATCCAACTCCAAATAACATATTTATCGGATTCGATAAGTTCGTAAATACACACAGGTGGTACGGGTTGTTATTTTACAAAAATGTGTTTTCAAATTTGGAAATCCATATTGACGAAAAATTCAAGTCAACTTTACTTAGAACAATTCGTAATTTAATCAGGGATGAACAGACGATTGATTTATGGGGGAAATACAGAATAAGCAAACATCTCAGATCGGCTCTTAAAATTTCTTCGTTCTTGCTATCAGACAATCAAACGATAGGAATCAGCGAGGCATCTTCAAATGTAATATACGGAGGATTTGAATTCCAACCAGTAGATCAACTCATACTTGAACCATATATCGGGTTGAAGATTGACCGACAGGTTAATGAAACAGACGACGGGATTTCTTTTTTAGTTAACGCAAGGACATTAAATTTGGAATTAAGCGGGTTTCAAACATTAGCAGACGTTAATTTTCAACGAGATAATCTCAACCCGCGTCATTTAGAAACTTATAATGCTATATTATCTGTTGAGAAAAAATTTTTTGAAAATACGCGAAATGCATTTTCTTTACTCTATAAAAAGAACCGCAGAGAATTTTATTTTACAGCCGACACTTCTACAAAAGCTCAATTCAATATAAATAACAATATCGATAAGAGGATAGAAAATGCGTTTGCAATTTTAGATACACTCGATTACAAAATTAGTGGAGGTTTACAATTTTCAATAAACGGACTGTTGGCTATAAGAGAGATAGACAGAGCCGTAAGGTATAAAACTACAACAAGTAAATTTTTTGATAACAATATAAACGACTTTAAAATTGAAGGAAGTACCCAATTAACATATAACCCTTCGAGAAAATTTTACGGTACGACTCAACTCTATTACGGAGAGCGTGATGTTGTACATGCTCTCGAGAAGAGTCCAGAAACCGAAAGATTAATTACACAAGCGGATATTGAAAAAGAGAAGGAAAAAAACAACAATTCGCGACGGACAACTTTGTCGGCAAATGTAATGATGGATGTAACAAACTCTGATCGAATCTCATTATCCGGTTCAGGAAGTATTTTGCGATATGACACACCGAGTATGCAGAATGACGACGACCGTGATGAGTTGTGGATGTTGTTCGAGTTAAACACATACCATAATATTAGCCGATACATTTCTTTACAAAATTCATTGAACGCAAACCTAACACACGTTGTTTACCTTCTCGGAAGCCGTAGCGCAAACAACAACTGGAATCGTTTATGGCGTTTATCCCCTCGGCTTACCTATAAACCATCAAAATATTTTTCGACAGTGAATACGTTCGAAGTATTGGCGAACTATACCGTTTACGATTTTGACCAGCAGTTCGTGAATATAAAGAGTTTTTCTTTTCGGCAATTTTCTTTTAAGGATTCTACGAACATACAATTAACAGCACTTGTGGGGTTTAGTTGGTTTAACCATATCCGTTTGTACGAAAGAGGCGAATTTAACTGGATAACTTTTAAAGGTAGACCGATAAATTATTTTGAAGATAAGGCTTATACCACACAATTGCATTATACTGCGCATGAGAATTTGCTTTTCTCGGTCGGGATTCGTTATTTTAGTCAGATACGTTACCGATATGATAAAAATACAAAGCGGGTTGAAACCCGATTGCGCAGTTTTGGCCCACTTGCTTCTCTTTTTTGGAATGTCGATAAAAAACTCCAAATGCAAATAAAAGGCTGGTACGAACGCGTCGATTTTACCGATTCAAAGATAACCCGTTCTAGTAATGTAACAATGACACTAAAATTGTTAATCTAAATGGCTTCTTCAAAATATAAAATACACACATTGATACTAAAGAGTACTCCGAAAGAGATTGCAAGTGTGGAACCATTTTTAAAAAGAATAAACCGTTCTATCAGATTTTGCCAAACACAATTTCACAATTTGCTTGTAGCAACGACCGAAGCAGTTAATAATGCTATTGCACACGGAAACAAAAAAGACTCCAACAGATTGGTAATTATAACGGTGACTGTGTATAAATCTTATATTAAAATTAAAGTCCACGACGAGGGTAAAGGTGTAAATCCTAAAGATATACCAAACCCGCTCGATAATAAAAATCTTTTAAGTGAAAGTGGTAGGGGCATATTTTTAATGCAACAATTCATGGATAGCGTTATTTTTGAAAAATGTCCAGATGGCAGCAACGTAATTATGACGATGAGAAAACGAAAGCTCATTCGTTAACCATTCCAGCCAATATCCATCAGTTTTGCCTGTATCAACATCAACACTCTATTAAAGTCGCCTTTCTCATGTACGAAATCTACTTCGTCGGATGGGATTATAAGCAATGGTCCAAGTTTATAATTTCCGATCCATTCTTTATAGTTCTCATCTAATTGTTCCAAATAAGCACGGGGGATACTCTGTTCATACATGCGGCCTCGTTTTGCGATTTGCTCGAGTAAAGTTTCTATTTTTGCTTCAAGATAAATCAGTAAACCGGGCGGTTGAAGATACTCCATCATCACTTTATAAAGCTCGACGTAATTTTTGTAATCGCGGTCGTCCATCTTCCCTATTTTGTTTAGATTTTTTGCAAATATCTCAGCGTCCTCGTAAATCGATCTGTCCTGTATAACCGATGTATCCCCTTCGACAATAGATTTATGGTCGCGGAAACGTTTGGATAAAAAATAAACTTGTAAATTAAAAGACCAACGTCCCATATCGCCATAAAAATCGCTCAAATAAGGATTATCTTCTACAGATTCATAATATGCTTCCCAGTCGTATTGCTTTGCCAGGAGAGTTGTGAGAGATGATTTACCCGAACCAATATTTCCTGCTACCGCTACAAAGATTTTCGATTCCATATTAAAGTAAATTTATTTGGTGGATGTTTTTTAAAAGATTTGCGGGTGAAAGATAATAGTATTTTTTTAGAATTGCAAAAGGAATTTCCACTTCTAAACAACTTTCAAATTACGCAGCTCACTAATTTGTTTTTTGGTATATCCAATCGAACGTAATACTTCATCCGTGTGTTGTCCGATAGTTGGAGCCGGGTTGTAGTTGTATTTTGTTGCTCCACTAAGCTTAATCGGATTACCCACCGTTTTCATTTTACCGACAGTCGAGTGGTTTACCTCTATTATCA
>JBBINX010000013.1:0-33530 GCA_037443685.1 Ignavibacteriales bacterium | reverse complement strand
TCCACCAGACAAGTTAACTTTTGCGATGCACTCTGTCGGCGTTGGTGGAGGCCATATCGCACTTTCACCGGATGGAAGTATGTTAGCGTTTGTTGCAGCAGATTCGTCGGGCAAGACACGGCTGATGTTAAGAGCACTCAATACACTCAATGCAAAAGAGCTTCCAGCAACAGAGGGGGCATCATATCCATTCTGGTCGCCTGACAATCGCTGCATTGGATTCTTTCAATCCGGGAAGATGAAAAGAATTGAAGCGTCGGGTGGACCTTCTGTAACAATTTGCGATGCATCTGATGGTCGCGGTGGTTCTTGGAATCAGGACGGGATTATTGTTTTTTCGCCAAGCGCAACTAGTGCGATACATCAAGTTTCTGTAGCTGGCGGTACGGTTGCGGCTGTAACAAAACTCGACAAGAGCCACCGTGAAAATTCACATCGTTGGTCTTGCTTTCTTCCCAACGGCAAGCACTTCCTGTATTTCTCACGCTCAAGTTTCGGTGGTGTCGAGCGGGAAGATGATGCTCTTGTCGTAGCATCGTTGGATGGAACGCTTAACAAACGATTGATGCAAGCAAAGGGAAACGTGGTATATGCCTCTGGTCATTTAGCGTATCTTCGTGAACGAACACTCATGGCGCAACCGTACGATCTCAGTAAACTCGAAACGACCGGCGATGCCATCCCGATTGCAGATATGGTGGAATACGATTTGAATTTCAATCGTGCAGTCTTTTCAGTCTCTCAGAATGGCATGTTGATCTACCAGGCAAGTACTATCCAGGCAGGAATTCAGCTCGAGTGGTTCGATCGCGTCGGAAAGTCATTTGGAAAGATCGGTGAACTCGCAAGGGAATATAATAACGCTAATTGCTCTCCTGATGGAATAAAAATAGCTTTCGATGTTTACCAACAGCGGAACAGGGATATTTGGATTTATGATATGGAACGAAGACTCACAACCCGATTTACATTCGATCCATATCAGGATCAATATCCGGTTTGGTCACCCGATGGCAACCGTATAGTTTTCGTTTCGGATCGACGAGGACATCACAATCTCTATCAGAAAACGACAAATGGTGCAAGTGCCGAAGAGCTTCTCTTTGAATCGTCGGATGAGAAGTTCGCCACGGGCTGGTCTTCCGATGGGAAGTTCATAACATACACATCATACGACGATAGGAATATGGGTGATTTGTGGATTCTTCCTATTATGGGGGATCGGAAACCGTTCCCATTCCTTCAAACCGAGTTCGAGGAATACTATGGGCAGTTCTCTCCGGACATGCGTTGGATATCGTATGTATCAAACGAGTCGGGAACCTATGAGTTGTATGTGCGCCCATTTCTTACTGCGGACGGCAAGCCAGAAATCAAACAAACTAGAAAATGGCAAGTATCCACCAATGGTGTTTCGACTTCGAGCATCAACAAATGGAATCAAAATGGAAAGCAGTTGTTTTACTTATCGAACGATAACAAGTTGATGGCAGTTGAGGTTAAGACAAGTAGTTCATCGTTTGATGTCAGTGCCGTACACCCAATGTTTGAAGTGAAAACGACTGGAACGGCGACTTTCTTTGACGTCGCTCCTGACGGTCAAAAGTTTCTAATTGGAATACGGGTCAGCGGACAATCAGTTCCAATGCTCACGCTTGTAACAAACTGGGATGCGGGGCTGAGGAAGAAATGAGGTAAAATTATGATTAATCAAAACATATCTCATTACAAAATTTTAGAAAAGTTAGGCGAAGGCGGCATGGGCGTAGTCTATAAAGCCGAAGACACCAAGCTCAAGCGCACCGTTGCCCTGAAGTTCCTCCCAAAAGGATTGGAAGCTCACGAGCCAGAGCGTGCACGGTTCCTGCAAGAAGCACAAGCGGCTTCGGCACTGAACCATTACAACATCTGCAGCATCCATACAATCGAAGAGTTTGAGGATCAACAATTTCTTGACATGGAGTTTGTGGAAGGTAAAACTCTGAGTGGTTTGTTGAAAGAGAAAGAACTCTCCTTTAAAGATGTGTTGAATATTGCTATTCAGATCTGTGAAGGTTTAAATTCTGCTCATAAGAAGGGAGTAGTTCATAGGGATATTAAACCAGACAACATCATGTTGACTGGTGATGGTATAGTTAAGATCATGGACTTTGGTTTGGCGAAGCTGAAGGGTGCCTCGAAGCTTACCAAAACGCATTCAACATTTGGCACACTCTCCTACATGTCGCCAGAACAAGCACGTGGAGAGGAAGTTGATCACCGTTCAGACATGTTTTCATTTGGTGTTGTTCTTTATGAAATGATCACCGGTCGACGACCTTTTAGGGGTGAACATGAAGCAGCGATGATGTATTCTCTGATGAACGAAAATCCTGAACCACTGGCTCGATATAAGACAGATGTCCCGACTGAGTTACAGCACATCATCGATAAATCCCTTGCCAAGGAGCGAGGAGAACGCTATCAACATATTGATGAGATGGTCGCAGACATGCGAAGGACACAGCATTCGATATCGGGCGGCGTTACATCTACAATAAAAAAATCTAAAATGACATGGGTAGTTGCGGCTGTTGTTGTGGTGCTTGTTGTTATTGGCGTTTATCTTTTCTATCCTAAATCGGGGCCAACAACAGGAAATAAATCTATTGCAGTTCTACCATTCAAGAATATGAGCGACAGCAAGGAGGATGAGTATTTCTCTGATGGCTTGACAGAGGATATTATCACCCAGTTATCTAAGATAAGTGGAATTGAGAAAGTGATTGCGCGGACATCAGTGATGAGATACAAGCAAACCGACAAGAGCATCCGTGATATTGGCAAAGAACTCGATGTTGCCACAATTCTTGAAGGCAGTGTTCGACGAGCAGGAAACCAAATTCGGATTGTGGCTCAGTTGATTGATACCCAAAACGAAGGGCATCTCTGGGCTGACACGTATGATAAAGAAATGACACAAATATTTGCTATTCAAAGCGACGTAGCAAAACAGATTGCTGCTGCACTTGAAGCGAAAATTTCTCCAGCTGTGATAAGCAGAATTGAGAAAAAACAGACTGAAAACACTGAAGCATATAAACTCTATCTTAAAGGTCGGTTCTATTGGAATAAAAGAGTTTTGGATGACTTAAAAACAGCCATTGATTGTTTTAAACAAGCCATTGATAAAGATCCAAATTACGCATTGGCGTATGCCGGATTGGCTTCGGCATATGCGGTAATACCATCGTACGGACTTTTGCCTGCAGAGTCATATATGAATGCACGGAATGCAGCAATGAAGGCATTAGAGATTGATTCGATGCTTGCAGAGGCGCATACTGTGCTAGCAGAGATTGCAGGGAGTCACTATTATGATTGGGTTGTTGCAGAGAAACACTACCATCGGGCTATCGAGCTCGACCCCAGTTATCCGACAGCGCGCCAATGGTATTCAAGCATGCTAATGTTTCTCGGCAGGTTCGATGAAGCCCTTACAGAAGCAAAAAGAGCAGTTGAACTTGATCCCCTTTCGCTCGTCATCAACTTGAATTTAGGAGATGTATACTATGCGATGAGACGATATGACGAGGCAAAAAAACAATATGAGAATATAATTGCTCTCGACGGGACTTTTCCATGGTCTCATTCTGGTCTGGCCGGCATTTATGAAGTGCAAGGAAGATTCGATGAAGCAATTGCGGAATATACGAAGGCGAAAGATCTTGGCGGAAACATACCTTATAGCTTTGCAATACTCGGCCCAATTTACGTAAAATCCGGGAGGAAAGCAGATGCCCAGAATATACTTGATGAGCTTCTGCGATTAAATAAGCAAGGTGATCCTGTTTCTTACGGCATCGCCAATATCTATTTCGAACTTGGGGAAAAGAACAAAGCATTTGAATGGTTCGAGAAAGCTTACCAAACCAGGGAAATGTGGCTTCTTTCAATTGGATCCGATCCGCTTTGGGATGACATTCGTTCTGATCCACGGGGCATTGCATTACTAAAGAAAATGGGATTGAGGAAATGATCGGACAAATAATATCGCACTATAAGATTTTTGAGAAGATCGGCGAGGGAGGCATGGGTGTCGTGTACAAAGCCGAAGACACCAAGCTCAAGCGCACCGTTGCCCTGAAGTTCCTCCCAAAAGGATTGGAAGCTCACGAGCCAGAGCGTGCACGGTTCCTGCAAGAAGCACAATCGGCTTCAGCGCTTAATCATGCAAACATTTGCACCATTCACGATCTCCAGGATTATGAAGGACAACAATTCATAGTAATGGAATATGTCGATAGTCAGACATTGCGCCAAAAAATTACATTACGTAGGGGTGAGGTTACCTCGCCCCTACAGGTGAATGATGTTGTCACCTACGCCATTCAAATCGGTGAAGCCCTACAGGAAGCACACAGTCACGGCATAGTCCATCGTGACGTGAAGCCAGAGAACATCATGGTGAACATGAAGAACCAGATCAAGGTGATGGACTTCGGTTTGGCAAAGTTAAAAGGATCACTGAAACTAACTCGTACATCCTCAACGGTTGGTACGCTTGCCTACATGGCACCGGAACAGATACAGGGTGAAGAGGTGGATGCTCGCAGCGACATCTTCTCGTTCGGCATCGTCCTGTTCGAAATGCTCACCGGCCATCTTCCCTTTCGTGGTGAGCATGAAGCAGCAATGATGTACTCTATTCTAAATGAAGAACCACAGTCAATTTCTCGCTTCAGATCAGATGTTCCATCGTATGTTACATCACTTATTACAAAAGCGATACAGAAAGATCCGACATTAAGATATCAAACCATTCAGGAGATGATTAATGACTTAAGGAATTCTCTAATGGTAAGTATTCGATCACTCAAAGAAGAAAAGTCAATTGTAGTGTTACCGTTTGTAAATCTAAGTTCCGATCCTGAACAGGAATATTTCAATGATGGATTGACAGAAGAAATCATAACTGATCTTTCAGCTATCAGATCACTTCGGGTTATTTCCCGCAGTTCAGCGATGACTTTCAAATGGACGAAGAAAGTGATACCTGAAATAGCCCGACAACTCAATGTGCAATACGTTCTGGAAGGAAGTGTCCGAAAGGCAGCAAACAATCTTCGCATCACCGCACAGCTAATTGATTCTGCAAATGATACTCATGTTTGGGCAGAGAAATATAGCGGTACTTTAGACGATGTGTTCGATATTCAAGAGAAAGTCTCGCGTTCTATCGTTAATGCGCTGAAACTCAGACTCACTCCGAAGGAAGCTGAGCATCTGGCAGAACGACCGATCCCGAGCCCACTTGCCTATGAATTCTACCTAAGAGCGAGGCAGGAAATTCTCAAGTGGACAGAGGTGGGACTGGAAAATGCGCTGAAATATCTGCAGAACGGGTTGGAAATCACCGGAGAGAACGCACTTCTCTATGCTGGTATTGCTTACGTCTATTTTCAGTATTTCAATCTTGGTCTCAAGGAAGAGGGATACTGCAGGAACCAAGCTGAAAGCTACACTTCTAAAGCGTTTGCATTGGATTCTGACTGTTCAAATGCAAATTTTGTTCGTGGAATGCTTATCTCTTGGCACCAACCGATAGAGGGAATCAAACACTTCAAGCGTGTCCTCGATACGAATCCAAATGATTTTGATACTCTGTTTTTTTTCAGTTGTCTCCTCGGGACGTTAGGACGAAGACACGATGTCATTCCTCTTGAAGAAAGAACTATAAAGATTGATCCCCTCAATCCCGCTGCCCATTTTCATTCGGGATTCAATAGACTGTGGGAAGGGAAATATTCTTTGGCTCATGATGTATTAAACAAGCTCCATCAATCATTCCCTGAGGATGTATTGACAAAATGGAGTTATGGTCTGAGCCTTGCATATTTGGATAAAAAAGAGGATGCCGGTTTAATTTTTGAACAAATATCCCGAGAACAACCCGGCACTGTTTTCGCCAATCTGGGTTTAGCTTTTACATCTGCTTTGGATAGGAAAAAATCTGAAACAATAACTATGCTTGATTCAAATCCTTGCCTCCAGAAACCACTGGATTTTCAGTTTGCATATTGGAAAACTGAATGTTTTGCTCTAATCGACGAGAAAGAACGGGCTCTTGATTGGCTTGAGAAGGATGTAGACCTGGGGATGATCAATTATCCTCTCATGAACGAGTTCGATCCTTTCCTCGCCAACATCCGCGGTGAAGAGCGATTCAAGAAACTGATGGAAAGGGTAAAAAAAGAATGGGAAAAGTTTGAGGTGTAAACATGATAGGTAAGAACGTTTCACATTATCGAATCTTAGAAAAGTTAGGAGAAGGCAGCATGGGCGTTGTTTATAAAGCCCACGACACCAAGCTTGACCGAAATGTTGCACTAAAGTTCTTGCCGCTTGAGCTAACGAAAGATACGGCAGCAAGAGAACGCTTTATACATGAGGCGAAAGCTGCTTCAGCATTGAGTCATCCAAACGTATGCACGATTAATGATATACAAGAATTCGAAAGGCAAATGTTTATTGTCATGGAGTTTATCGAGTTCTGATTTTGTTGTTGGTAGAAACATGCGGTTAAAACTTAATATAAATTAATGATTGATACAATATTTACTTTGAAGTCTCGTTCCAAATTCCTTATATTACAACAGTGGAATATTAACAAACGAAAGGAGTTTTTATGAAACAGATATTTATATTCACATTCATTGTGATATTGGCGGGTTTCTGTAATCCGCTTAACTCTCAGACTAAAAAACAAAGTTCCGGTGACCGCACATCGGTCGATTTAACTATCTATAATCAAAATCTTTCTCTGATCCGAGAGGAAAGAACACTCAATATTGCAAAAGGATTTAGCCGTGTCATCATTCCCGATATCCCTTCGACGATAGACGGTACATCTTTACATTTTTCAAGTCTTACTGACCCTTTTGCTGTTCGAGTTCTCGAACAGAATTATCAATATGACTTAGTAAATCAAGCGAAGCTTCTCGAAAAGTACATTGGCAAAGAGGTTGAGTTTGTTCGATTTAATGAGGAGACAAAGAAAGATTATTCAGTTTTCGGAAAACTATTAGCGGCTGGTTGGTCGGCACCTCAATCTTTTTACGGTGCTGTATCAACAGCTGGCGGTATGGTCGCTGAAATTGGAGGTAAGATAGAAATTAATCCAGTCGGACGGCTAGTTCTACCAAGTTTACCAGAAGGTTTGATTTTGAAACCACAGCTTGAGTGGCTCGTTGAGAATACAAAACCGGGCGAACATAAAACTGAAGTCAGTTATCTCGCGGGACAACTCTCGTGGAATGCTAACTATGTGGCTCTACTAAACAAAGATGATTCGAAGTTAGATATGACTGGTTGGGTTACCTTAACAAATAATTGCGGAACATCATTTAAAAATGCAGGGTTAAAACTTGTAGCGGGTGATGTAAATATTGTACAAGAAGAATTCAGAGGCGGACGAATGGCAACAGATATGATTATGAAATCGGCAGAGTCTCAATTTGCACAAACAGAACTCTTTGAGTATAAACTTTACACACTGCAGCGACGCACAGATATCAATAACAACGAAATCAAACAAGTTGAGCTTGTATCTGGTAAAAGTGTTTCTTCAAAAAAATTTTTTATTTACGATGGATTAGCCGACCAGTGGAGATGGTGGTCAAACAATTTTTCATATCGCAATCAAGAAAGTTTTGGACAGCAATCTAATACAAAAGTCGGCGTTTTTGTAATATTTAAGAACGACGTAAAGTCGGGACTTGGCTTACCGTTACCTAAAGGAAAAGTGCGCGTTTATAAACGAGACGAAGACGGTAAAGAACAATTCATCGGTGAAGATCGAATTGACCATACGCCAAAAGATGAAGAAATTCGGCTTTACTTAGGCAACGCTTTCGATTTAGTAGGTGAGAGAGCTCAAACAAATTTTAAATCATTCGCCGGTGGTAGAGTTGTCGAAGAAACAATTCAGATAAAGTTACGAAATCATAAAAATGAAACAGTAGAAGTATTAATATACGAACACCCTTGGCGCTGGAATCAGTGGGAAATCACAAAAAGTAGTACGGAATGGATAAAAGTGGATCAATCAACTATCAGGTTTCCTATTAAGGTAGGTAAGGACGAAGAAAAAGTTGTAACATATACAATACGGTACTCATGGTAAAAAACAATTAAACCTCCGAGCGAGTACAAAGTTCGGAGGTTTCTTATTCAATCCTACTATTTGTTATTTGATAGATAGATTTTTTATATTATTAAAAACAATCGGAGAGATATTAATATGAAAACCATGGTTAATCTAATTGAAAAAGATTTACCAACTCAATGGTATAATATTATACCTGATCTTCCAGAATTGCTTCCACCCCCGTTAGATCCAAAGGAAGGACCTTCGCGAATTCAGAACTTACCTAATCTTATGATTGGTGAATGTCTTAAACAAGAATTTTCACAAGAGAATTGGATTGATATTCCTGGTGGGATATTGGATCTGTTCCAAAAAGCTGGCAGACCACGGCAACTCTTCAGAGCAACAAATTTAGAAAAACGACTCGATACGCCCGCTCGCCTTTATTACAAAGGTGAGTTCTTCAGTCCGACAGGCAGCCACAAAGTAAACACTGCAATTGCTCAATGCTGGTACGCAAAACAGCAAAGATTTGAACGTGTAACAACTGAGACCGGTGCTGGACAATGGGGAACGGCTCTTGCTTACGCAGCAGCAGTTACTGGATTAAAGTGTACGGTTTTCTGGGTTCGTAGTGTTTATAACTGGAAAAAAGATAGATTGTATTTAATGAAACTATTTGGCGCCGATGTCCATGCATCACCAAGTCCAATAACAGAATTTGGTAAAACTTTATATAACATAAATCCTGAACATGTCGGCTCACTTGGTATTGCAATCTCCGAAGGATTGGAAGATTCACAAAAAGATTCTAAGGCAACATACTGCTTAGGTTCGGTATTAAATCATGTTTTAATGCATCAAACTATTATCGGATTAGAAACACAGAAACAATTTGAAATCTTTGATGATTATCCCGATATAATTATTTCGTGTCTTGGCGGTGGATCAAATTTCGGTGGGTTTGCTATTCCATTTCTTGGGGATGTTTTAAAGAAAGGGAAGAAGATTAAATTTATCGCAGCACAAAGTCAGGTTGCGCCGAATTTACAAGGGAAATATGAATATGATTTCGCAGATTACGCAGAAATAACGCCGCTCTTAAAGATGTGCACGCTCGGCCATAAAACTGATATGGAACCAGTTAAAGGCGATGGTCTTCGCTATCATGGTTGTTCACCAATTTTAAGTTTGCTACGGAATAAAGGATACATCGATACTGTTGCTTATCCAAAAGATGAAAAGCATGTATTTGAAAACACAAAGATATTTATTGAAGCAGAAGGTTGGTTACCAGCCCCAGAGTCTGCATATTCTGTCTGTTGTGCTATTGACGAAGCGTTAAAGTGTAAAGAAACGGGAGAAAAGAAAGCGATAGCTTTTAACATCAGTGGACATGGATTCTTGGATTTACCTGGCTATGAAGCATTGTTGGGAATTTAAAAAATGCGGATAAAAAAACGAGCTTGAATTTTTCACTCTTTCATTTCAAAAAGTTTGTAAAAATTCAGATTAGATGCATCGGCGAAAAAAATATGTAGCTTAAGTCTTTTATTTAAAAAAAATATTTTAACTGTTGACTAAAGTTAATTACTAAGGATATTCTTATTGCCGTTTTATGCCAAGCTTGTCCATCACTTTCAAGATGCTGAGCCATTCCTTATTAGCTTTTTTCCACTTTCTCATTAATCTTCGTGCGTATGCAGTTAAGATAAAATTATTAAATTTAATTTTCCAAGACGGTAGGAATATTGAGGCAGAGGATAAACTGAACAAAGCGAATTTTGCAGCCCTCAAACGCGAATAAAACTTCGGCATTGCCTCAAGCATAGATGTTACTTGTAGTTGGAATGGCGACATAAGCTTTGGCTGATAAACTACATGATGCGCATCGTACAAGCTCCAGTCGTAGTTGATTATTCTGTTTTCTTGTTTTAATTCGTTGAACGTGTCAGTTCCGGGTAATGGTGTAAGAATCATAAATTGAACGGTATCTAACTTATTTTTAAGTGAAAAATCAGCAGTCTGTTTTGCGGTGCTTATATCATCAGTATCTGCACCAAGAACGAACATACCGTGAATACGAATTTTATTCTTGTGTATATTCTTGATTGATTCACCATATCGAGCGATATTTTGTTTTTTATGGAAAGCAGCAAGTGTGTTTTTGTTTACAGATTCAAAACCGATGTATAACACTTTACAACCACTTTTTCGCATTAACGCTAAAAGTTCTTTATCGTTACCAACTTCTATACGAACTTGTGCGCTCCATTTAATGTCAATGTTTTCTCTTATAATTCTTTCTAACAGAATTTTTGTTTTTTCGGTATTGATACAAAAATTATCATCGTAAAAAAATACTGATTTATTTCCCATCATTTTTTTAAGATAGCGGATCTCCTCAATCGTGTAATCGGCAGAATGGAACCTGCATTTTCTACCAAACATTTTTATAACCGAACAAAATTTGCAATCAAATGGACATCCTCTTGAAGTTTGAAGAGCGATATTTGCAAGTTTATGATAATTTACGATGAGTGAAAAATCTGGGAAAGGGAGTGAATCGAGGTGATGAAAATACTTTGTATCTTTATTATGAAAAATCTTATTCCCAATTTTATAAGAAATTCCGTCGATACTGTTTATATCAGAGTTACTGTTTTCTAACCAATCCAAAAGTTTTGGAAAGGTATCATCACCTTCTCCACGAACAACGAAATCCGCCCCCTTATTGATTGCCTCTTCTGCTAAAAATGTTACATGAGGTCCTCCGATAATTATCGGAGTTGTTGGGTTGAAAGATTTTATCCGATTTATGATACTATAAGCTACAGTTGCAGTGCTTGTAATAGTAGAAATGCCTACCAAGTCGGCTGTAAAAATCTTTTCCCAGTTTAGAGGCGCTGAATCTTGATGAAATATTGTAACATCACATCCACGATTTTTAAGCATCGTACCAAATATTGGTAAGCCAAGTCGGGGAAGCCTATAGCGGCTGTAAATATGAAACCCTGGCGCTGAAGGTTCTATGAGGACAATGTTTTTCATTATACGATTCCACTTTAAATTGCTAATCGTTTACGATTCGATGAGTTTATAGACTCGTTGAAATACTCGCCAAACCCGCTTTATTTCATTCAGCGGGATTCTCAAAGTTACATACAAGTTAGCTTCACTACATTTGCTAACATTGTAACTTTTAAATCAATATAAAAACATTGGCTTATTTAAAAAATGTTTAATTCTTGGTCTGTAATTCTCTGCGTCGTAAAGTTCTCTAACATCAACTCTTTTGCTGCCTTGTGTAACTATGTCGATAGAAACAGTAGTATATTTTCCATCTTGGAGTGCAACCATTCTGCCGAATTGTTTTTGGTTGATCAGGTCAGCCGCGAGATATCCATAACTTGTCGACACCATTCTGTCAAGAGCATCAGGTTCACCGCTTCTCATTAAATAAGCTACTTGTTGGTAAATAGTTAAATGTCCTGTACGTTTTTGAATTTCTTGACTAAGGATGTGGCCGATTCCACCTAATTTTTTATGACCGTATGCATCTGGTTCACCTGTGATAACCATGTTGCCACCTATCATTTTTGCGCCCTCAGAAATTGTTACTAATGCGTAATTACTTGGGTTACTTTTTTTGTCTTCATCCAAGAAATGGCATAGCTTATCGACGTCAAAATCTACTTCAGAAATAATCGCACGCTCCACACCGGCTAGGTAAGCAGAAATTAGTGAAGTTTCTCCGGAGTATCTTCCGAAAAGTTCGATTACGGCAATACGTTCGTGTGAACCGGCAGGAGTTCTGAGCGCATCAATAAAATCGACGCTGCGAGTAACAGCAGTCGAAAAACCGATACAATAATCTGTGCCGAAAACATCGTTATCCATCGTCTTCGGTATTGCAACTACCGGAAAACCTTCTTTGTGAAGTCGAACCGCATAACTTAATGTATCGTCTCCGCCAATGGATATCAATGCTTCAATATTCAAATGATTCAAGACGCGAAGAACATGAGGAGTAAAGTCGATTACTTTTTCTTTTTCGTATTGTTTATTATTATCTAATAAAAATTCAGGTATTTCTTTGAAAAAAACTTTGCCGGGGTTCGTCCGAGAAGTATGAAGTACTGTACCACCCGTTCGATCAATCGTCCGTGTATTTGATTTAGTAAGAGGCATCAGATTCAAGTCGTAAGTTTTCGGTTCGTCAGGATTGTAATATAACAAACCTGCCCAGCCCCGTCGAATTCCGATTACTTCGTGACCTGCCTCTATTGCTCTATGTACGGTAGCTTTTATTGCGGGGTTTAATCCCGGCACATCTCCACCACCTGTTATAATTCCAATTCGCATCTGTATCCTTTATGTTTTAATTATTAATAATATTTATTTAGGTTCTAAAGAAGCTCGTTCGTTCTTTGTGAATTCAGAATACTCTAACATCTGTTTAGCTAAATCGAGTGGATAGGTAACTTTTATATCTACAATTTTTGCTGTTGGGTCAAGTACTGGTTCCAACTTTGGCATAACGAATCCGGTATAAAGTGGTAAATTAAGTTTGTTTGCACGTTCTTGAACTTCATTGCGTAATATCGTGTTGACTTTTAAACCGTACTTATCAATTAAATTTTTAGCCGCTGTAAAATCACCTTCTGCTTTTATTCTCATAACTTCGGCTAAGAGTACTTTAATTGCCTCTCTCATAGTCTGATAATTCTGTATTCTATAATAAGTTTTATCATTGAATTTCTCAATTTTTACAGCGTCAGAATTTTCGATAATGTAGTTTGCGATTAGCTGTCTGTTTTTCATGTGATCTTGTTCAAGTTGATCGCTCTTCCCAATTCTTCTAAGCTGTGTTAATGCAACACGAATTGTTTGTTGATAAATTGTCTCGCCGATTTTACGCACCTCGTCTTCGTTGTTTGCAAAACCTATATCGACTATTTTGGGATCGAAAGCATTCCAGAGTGCAACTAAGTCAGCACGTGTTTCCTCGAGTGTGTTGTAATAACCGGGAAGAAAATCTGCTGGGTCTTTTCCTAACAACTTGGGACTGACTGCTCCTGATCCGTGGCCGATTACTTCATGCATCGCAGTATGCAAATTGTTAGCGTTTGATCCGAATTTCACCTGCATCTCTATTTCCGTTTCATCCCACGCAAATTCTTTTGTTAGCTCAAGACCTGACGATTTATCGTAAGCCTCAACAATGTTGTGTAGTAATACACTCTTACTCCCGTACTGCTCTCTTATTGCCTGCTCATTAGGCAAATTTATACCGATAGGACTTACAGGTCCAGTTCCACCGGTTGAACCGACTACATTGATAACGTTCGCAATAGGGGACTGATTAATTTTTTTCTTGTACTGGTCGTCCCAAGGAGCTTTATCCTCAAAGTACTGTGCGTACTTTGCAAGGTTTTGCATCAATTTAGTTTGATCGGGGTTAGTAAAGTAAACCGAAGCTTCCCATTCGGCTTTTTGCCCGCGCGGATCGAGATACACTTCAATAAATCCGAGAATAAAATCTACAGTAGAAGAATCTTTTACCCAGTTTATGTTGTATTTTCTAAAATCTTCGAGGTCACCTGTTTTGAGATATTTGATTAAAAGGCGAATAGTTTCGACCTGACTTTCACCCGATGCATAAGGTATTGCCATCTCTAAATATTTAATTACCGCTTTCAAATCGGTAGCATAAATGCCCGGAGGGATTTCAACATCACCTGCTCGCCAAACTTTTTCAACAATCTTACCGTTTTCTTTTATGATTTTTGAATTAAGGGGATTTTTTTCTTTTCCAGCATTTGCCCATTTTTCAATTTCTGGATAGATTAATTTTTTATCATAAAAGTTAACTGCACTCTCTTTAATCCAATCACTTCCGGGAGTTTTATCTGTCAGCATAGGTTGAGAATCAGGATTAAAGATAACATCTTTTAATCTATCTAATTTCTTTTCGATAGGTTCTCTGTCATCAAAAATTGTAGCCCCGTTTGCTACAGCAATCATACAGGTACTTATGAATTCATCTATACTTATTGAGGGTACAAACTTTTTTGCGGTTATATTATCGTAAAAGCCGTTGTTAATCCAAAATAATTTAAGGTACTCGGTAATTTTACTCATAACTGTCGAGTCAATTCCATTTTGATGAAGATATATTTGCTCGAAAATTTCTCTTACCTCCAAAGCATTTTCATGATGTTGGTCGATCGCGATATCTCGACCGGCGATTGCAGCAAGATTAAGAAAGTATGAGAATATTTTTTCTCGTGGAGATAGGTTGTCAAAACCATCAACATAAAGTTGAACGACTTGAGCAGGTCCGACACGCTCTAATTTGTATAGTCGTTTATCTTCCAATCCAGATTCTTTTTTTGAGCAACTAAACATAATTGCACTAATCATAATAATGAGAATAGCTGTTGTTTGTTCTGAGGATTTCATCTGACATTTCTTTAAATTTTCGTATCATAATAACAAAAAAACGGTGGAAAGTCAAAACTTGAAAGTCAGGGAAAAAATTCTTATACTTAAAAAGCATTCTAGTAACAAGTATATTGAAAGGAGAATTTAATTTGAAAATAAGTATTATAGGAACGGGTTATGTTGGTTTAGTAGGCGGTACGTGTTTTGCTGAAAGCGGAAACGACGTCGTTTGTGTCGATATTGACGAAAATAAAATTAAAACACTCAAGAAGGGGAAAACACCGATCTACGAACCCGGATTGGAAGAACTATTAAAAAAAAATATCCACGAGAAAAGATTAAGATTTTCGACAAATATAGCGGATGCAGTCAAAAAAAACGATATCATTTTTCTTGCGCTTCCAACTCCGCAATCAGAAGACGGCTCTGCCGATTTAAAACACGTTTTGAAAGTCGCCAAGCAAATCGGAAAGTACATGAACGGTTACAAAGTGATAGTAAACAAGAGTACTGTCCCGGTTGGTACAACTTTTAAAATTCGGGATATTATAAAACAGGAAACAGATTTTGATTTCGATGTTGTATCGAATCCTGAATTTTTAAAAGAAGGAGCTGCAATTAATGACTTCATGAAACCAGACCGCGTTGTTGTAGGAACGTCGAATAAGAAGGCTGCAAAGATAATGGAAGATTTGTACAATCCGTTCGTTCGTACTGGGAAACCGATTTTATTAATGGATGAATTGAGTTCTGAACTTACTAAATATGCTGCAAATGCTCTATTAGCGACTAAAGTTACATTCATGAACGAGATTGCTAACCTGTGCGAAAAAGTCGGTGCAGATGTAAATAACGTCAGAAAAGGTGTGGGAACTGACGAAAGGATAGGACCTCAGTTTTTATTCCCGGGTGTCGGTTACGGCGGATCTTGTTTTCCGAAGGATATTGCAGCTCTCGTGAAAACTTCAGACAACTTCGGTTACAATTTTAGAATTCTAAAATCAGTCGAAGCTGTTAATAAAGACCAGAAAAAGATTATCGTAACGAAAATAATGAATTACTTCAATAAGAAACTTAAAAATAAATTAATTGCGGTGTGGGGACTCTCGTTCAAACCTAACACCGATGATATGCGTGAAGCGCCGTCAATCAAAATAATAAATGAATTATTGAGGCGAGGTGTAAAAATAAATGCTCACGACCCTGTTGCAATTAATGAGGCGAAAAAAATATTCGGAACTAAAATCAAATATTTTGAAAACAATTACGATGCATTAAAAAGTGCAGATGCATTAGTTGTTGTTACAGAGTGGAATGAATTTCGGAGGCCCGACTTCCAGAAGATGAAAAAACTAATGCGTAGAACGGTGATTTTTGACGGCAGGAACATATATAACCCTGATATGATGGAAGAAACTGGTTTTACTTATTTTGGAATCGGAAGGCGAGTAATAAATGGCGATAAATAAGATCGTAAGTGTCGTAACGGGTGGAGCCGGCTTCCTCGGCTCACATTTATGCGAGAAAGTTCTAGCCGAGGGACATTACGTTATTTGTATCGATAATTTAATTACAGGTGATGTTGCAAACATCGCTCATCTCTTAGGAAACGAAAGGTTTCGTTTTATCAAGCACGACGTTACTGAATATATATTTATTGACGGCCAAGTGGACAACATTTTACACTTTGCATCACCGGCAAGTCCGATTGATTATTTGAAACTTCCTATTCAAACTTTGAAGGTAGGTTCTCTGGGTACTCATAAAGCCCTCGGACTTGCAAAAGCAAAAAAAGCAAAAATCTTGATTGCTTCCACATCGGAAGTGTATGGAGACCCACTAGTCCATCCGCAAGAAGAAAGCTATTGGGGGAATGTCAACCCAATCGGTTTGCGTGGCGTCTATGACGAAGCTAAACGTTTTGCAGAAGCACTGACGATGGCTTACCATCGATACCACGGTGTGGAAACACGTATTGTTCGGATTTTTAATACCTACGGACCTCGTATGCGAATAATGGATGGTAGAGCCATCCCCGCATTTTTATCACAAGCGTTGAGAGGTGAGGATGTTACAGTTTTTGGCGACGGTTCTCAAACCCGTAGTGTATGTTATGTAGATGATCTGATAGATGGTATTTACCGTCTATTACAATCTAATGAAGTATATCCTGTTAACATAGGTAACCCTGATGAGTTAAATATGCTTCAATTAGCACGTGAGATTATCGAGATTGTTGGCAGTAAAAGTAAAATCGTTTTTAAAGAGTTACCGGAAGATGACCCAAAAATTCGGCAACCAGATATCACTAGAGCTCAAAAGATTTTAAATTGGAATCCGATAGTTAACCGACGAGAAGGTCTGAAAAAAACACTCGAGTATTTCAAAACAAAAATCCTTTCATGAGGATTCTTTTTTTCATATTTGTTTTTGTTGTCAGCTTTAATTTTCATTTGAGGGCAGAAAATTGGAATGATAGTACACAGTCGTTACTCATAAAACCGAATCGGGATCAACAGCAGTTGAATTGTCCACGACTTGCTTTAGTTACAGGTTCTGTAATCGGTGTTAGTGCAGCTGTTCATATTTATCAATACAATTCATGGTGGAAAAATTATCGCAAACCTTTTCATTTTCAGGAAGATTTAATCTATGGCAGGTCGGTGGATAAAGTCGGACATTTTTGGGGAGCGGCGTTTAGTTCTTTCGTCCTTGCACGTTCATACAAATGGGCTGGTTTAAACAATACGCAGTCGGAGTGGATTGGTGCAATAGGTGGAAGCATCTTCCAACTCTTTGTTGAGTTCCAGGATGGTTTTTCACAGTGGGGATTTGACCGTGTGGATGCTGCCGCAGATATAGCAGGTGGTTTTTATCCATTACTGCAATATTACGTTCCAGAATTAAGCGTTTTAAATATTAAAGCCAGTTATTATCCACGTCAACTCGGGAAAATGGGAAATATTCCAGGCCAAAAACATGCTTTAATTGACGATTACGAAGGGCAAACATTCTGGTTAACTTTCGATACAAGCACACTGCTTTCCAAAGATTTGGATTTTTTAAAATATTTTGGTTTGGCTATTGGGTATAGTGTTCGAAATTTGCAAGATTATTCTAATCAATACGGTATATTATTAGTTGCGTTAGATTATAACCTTAAACAAATAATACCACAAAAAAGTGAGTTCTTAAAAACATTGAGCGAAGGATTAAATTATTTCAAATTTCCTTCGCCTGCTATTCAAATATCTCCGAAGGTGATAATGTTTGGACTCTATTTTTAAATAATAAAAAGGATTAGCTAATGAAAAATGCCAACTCATTCGTACTTGTCTTATCTTTAATTATTGGAGCATCACTTTTTGTTTTTCCACAAGCCTCGATTCTATCGGGGCAAGCCGAAAATGTTCCGGCAAATCACCCTATCTATCATTTTCTTAAACGGATGGAGTTGAAAAATATAATTTCACAATACCACGATGCCGTTCTACCATTATCCCGAAAAGAAATCGCTCGATTAATAATTCAAGTTGAAAATCATAAAGATAAATTGACAGAGACAGAAACGAATATACTTGCTGATTACATAGTCGAGTTTGAATACGACCTTTACAAATCAACCCCAAATTCATTCTCTTTATTTGGAAAAGGCGATGACGTCATTTCAGGAATGGTACGCGGAACTTTTCACGATAAAGAAAAGCATATTTATACTTACTCAGATAGTATCGTCACCGTTTTTGTTGATGGCTTGATGAACATAGGCTACAGACGTTCGTCTGGTAACGGTTTACACGCGAACACTTCATTCGTCGAGTTCGGACCACGTTTACGTGGAACGATTTACGAAAAATTAGGTTATTACTTTCAACTTACTAATGCACAATTTTGGGGAAGCCGCGAAGTGCTTCAGAAGGATAAAAGAATCAGTCAAAGTTTTGCACTAACAACTCCTGAGACAAAAAATTTTGATTTTGTTGAAGGGTATTTGCGATATGATGCAGGAATAATATCTGTACAAGTAGGTAGAGAGCGGATTTTATGGGGAAATAGCTATGGTGATAAACTCTTTATTTCCGATTATCATCGAGTATTCGATGCTGTGCGGATGGATGCCGCGTATAAAATTTTCAAATACACTTTTTTACACGGTTGGCTTCTTGGTAGACCGGGAAATATTTTACGGTTAGATAACGGCACCTACGAACCTATCGTAGCCGATAAATACCTCGCCGCTCATAGATTAGAATTTGCTATCAATAATTATATAGATTTAGGTGTTCAAGAATTATCAATTTACAGCAATCGATCGGTTGATTTGGGATATTTGAATCCGCTGACATTTTTCGAATCGGTTCAGAGATCGCGTGAGGAGAGAGACAATGGCTTTCTCGCTTTTGATATTCAAGTTCGACCACTGCGAGGTTGCGAAATTCAAGGATCATTATTCTTTGATGATATTGAAATACCAAAAATAGGAAAAGACAGATGGGAAAATAAATACGCGTTTCAAATAGGTCTGATGGTTGTTGACCCGTTCAACATACCGAACACAAGTTTTATGTTTGAGTACACGCACGTCGATCCTTATATGTTCTCGCATAACCGCTCAAGGGAGAATGAATACTCAAGCAACAATGTTTTATTAGGTACTCAAATTGGTTCAAATGCTGAAAGTTGGTTCTTCAAGTTAGACCATTTTGTGTCAAAGCGTCTAACATTAACAACTCAATTCGAAATCCAACGCTCAGGAGAGAACTTATATGATTCATCCGGAAGCTTAATCACAAATTATGGAGGCGATTTTTTACAACCACTCCGCGATGGTCTTGATATACCACCTACAAAGTTTTTAGATGGAATTCTTTATAGGAAATATCTAGGACAATTTTATCTATCTTATGAAATCATTAATGAAGTATGGTTTGATTTAAGATACGATTGGAATTTAAGTAAAAAAGGGGGTCTCACGTCTGATATTGAGGAACACAAATTTGGTGGAACTATAAGGATTGATTTTTAAGTTGAATCGGTCGTTGATTTTCAGCATCCAATTGGATAAATTTCAACAACCTAAAAAATAAAAGGAGAATAAGATAATGGATTATGGAAATAAAGCTGTAGATTTTAAGTTATTCGATACTGACCGCAAGGAAAGGTCGTTAAACGAGTTCAGAGGCAAGAAAGTTGTACTTGCTTTCTTCCCGGGAGCATTCACTGGTGTTTGCACGAAGGAGATGTGTGCGCTCAGGGATGCGATGACAAATTTCAATGAGATGAATGCTAAGGTAATCGGTATAAGCGTTGATTCTCCGTTTGCTAATAAAGCATTCGCAGAAGCTAACAGACTAAACTTTCCACTTTTGAGTGATTACACACGTGAGATCTCGGAAATATACTGTGGTGTTCATAACGATTTTGCCGGATTAAGGGGGTATACGGCGGCGAAGAGATCAGTGTTCGTGCTTGACCAAGATGGTGTCGTGAAATACAAGTGGGTGTCCGACGATCCGGGTAAAGAACCATTGTATAATGAAATCAAAAATATTCTGAATTCATTCTAAAAAAATATAGATGATAATATGTCGGCAAAAGTGAAGAAGGAGTTGGAAGTTGGTGATTCAGCACCCGACTTTACCCTAATCTCTAATGATGGCAAAGAAGTTTCTTTAAGTGGATTTTTAGAGAAGAAGGTGGTTTTATATTTCTACCCTAAAGATATGACACCGGGATGCACGAAAGAAGCGTGCTCTTTCAGGGATAGTTATAGGGAAATTAAGGAGCGAGGAGCGGTAATTTTAGGTGTTAGCGCAGATTCTGTTGAATTGCATAAAAAATTTATCAACAAGTACGAACTTCCATTTCTCTTATTAAGCGATTCTGAGAAAAAAGTTGCAGAACTGTATGGTGTGTGGAAGAAAAAATCGCTATACGGTAAATTATTTTATGGCATAGTAAGGTCGACTTTTATCATCGATGAAAAAGGTAAAATCAAAGCTATCTTCAGGAAGGTAAAAGTGAACAGTCATATTGAGGAAGTTTTAAATAATCTATAATTAATTATGGTATATATAACAAGAAAAGAATATTTTTGTGCATCACACCGTTTATTCAATGAAAATATTTCAGAAGAAAAAAATATTGAAATATACGGTAAGTGTGCCTCTGCTTCTGGCCACGGACACAATTATGAGGTCGCCGTTACCATAGTTGGGAAACCAGATGTCGATACAGGAATGATATTAGATTTGAAGAAGTTGTCTGATTTAATTAATGAAGAAATCATCGAGAAAGTTGATCACAAACATCTAAATATTGATGTCGATTTTCTAAAAGGGATTATTCCAACTTCGGAAAATTTAGCGATGGCATTTTGGAAAATATTGGAACCTAAAATTAAACACGGGAAGTTGTATTCAATAACGATTTCAGAAACGTCCAACAATTTTGCTGAATATAGAGGAGGTTAGTAATGGAAGAAAATAAATCGAATCGCGACAGATTTGAAAATAATATCAAAGAGATTTTAGAATTTATAGGCGAAAACCCGTCGCGCGAAGGATTGTCACAGACACCAAGAAGAGTAGCGAAAGCATGGAATTTTCTAACGAGCGGTTACAGGCAAGATGTAAGAACAATTCTTAATGGTGCTGTTTTCAAGGAAAAATATAACGAAATGGTAATCGTTAAGGATATTGATTTTTTTAGTATGTGCGAACATCACTTACTTCCATTTTATGGTAAAACTCATATCGCCTACATTCCAAACGGCAAAATAATCGGTCTTAGCAAGATTCCGAGGATAGTAGAAGTTTTTAGCCGTCGACTCCAAGTTCAGGAACGAATGACTCAAGAGATTGCCGATACACTTTACGAAACGCTCGAACCCGATGGAGTAGGTGTTGTAATTGAAGCAAAGCACTTATGTATGATGATGCGCGGAGTAGAAAAACAGAATTCAGTTGCTACGACGAGCGCTATGTTAGGTTCATTCCGTGATGACGAAAAAACACGCAGTGAGTTTTTGAGATTGATTCTCGGTGATTTAACCTAATTGAAAGAAAAACTAATGAATCACAAATTTCGTCCACCAGTAGTTTGGATTACAGGTGCTAGCCGAGGTATCGGAAAAGAAATCGCATTGCAATTTTCTTACATAGGATGTGGTGTTGCACTAACTTCATCAAATAGTACTGACATCTTCAAAATAAAAAGGTTGATAACCAAACTCGGTGGAACTGCTGAAGTATTCTGCTGTGATTTAACGAAAGAAAAGGAAGTCAAATCTGCTCATTGTGCCATTGAGAAATTCTTTGGTCCTGTAGATGTTTTAGTCAATAATGCGGGTATTACATCATTTAATTCATTCGACACAACAACGTTGAAAGAATTCGATAATATTTTAAACGTTAATCTACGGGCTGCATTCATTTGTACTAAATTAGTGTTACCCGCTATGATGAAAAATAATGATGGCTGGATTTTTAATATTGCATCTATAGTTGCCTTGAAAACATTCAAAAATTCTTCGGCATACACTGCGGCAAAAGCCGGTTTGAATGGAATGAGTAGAGTCATCAGAGAAGAAGTCCGAAAACATAATATTAAAGTTGTAACTGTTTTCCCCGGCGCGACTGCAACGGAAATGTGGGACAAAAAGAATTTAGCAAAGTTTTCGAAAAGAATGATGAATCCAACCACAGTCGCTGAAGCCGTTTTTAATGTATTCAAAATGAATAAAGACGGGTACGTTGAAGAATTAATTATTAAGCCAACGTCGGGAGATTTAGACTGAATCAATCGACTAATAAAAAGGCTATTGTAACAGGTGCTGGAAGGGGTATCGGTAGGTCGATATCGATCACATTGGCAAATCATGGTTACGATGTTGCGCTCATCTCCCGAACGGAATCGGAGCTTAAATCTGTAGCAACCGAAGTCGAAAAGTGTGGAAGAGAGGCAATAATTTTGCCGATTGATATCTCGGTTGAAAACCAAATTGTTAAAGCGTCTGAATACATTTTGAACAAATTTGATAGAGTCGACACACTGGTCAACAATGCAGGAATAGGTATATTCAAAAAAGTTGTGAACTTAGATACTGAAGAATTTGATAAAATGTTTTCAGTGAATATGCGCGGCTTGTTCTTAATGACTAAATATATTTTACCAAGGATGATTGCACAGAACTCAGGCGACATTGTTAATATTTCTTCTTTAGCTGGAAGGAATTCATTTGTAGGTGGTGCAGGTTATTCGGCAACTAAGTGGGCGGTAATCGGTTTTGCCCGAAGTTTAATGTTGGAAATTAGAGAATACAACATAAGAGTTATAACTATATGTCCCGGTTCGGTTGGAACAACTTTTTCAACAAGATTAAAAGTGCAAAACTCAATTCCGAAAGCAGATGATATTGCTCAAGTGGTGATAGACTCACTCTTGATGCCTCGTCATGTAATGGTGAGTGAGATAGATGTTAGGCCAACAAATCCGAATTGAACTACTGTTAGTTTATCTGTATCTCAAGCTAAAAAAATCGGGTTTCGCTCAATAGCAAAACCCGATCGAATTTTATCACTTAATTACAGCTCGGGAAATCAAAATCTTTGAAAAAGCGTTTCATGAATCTCTCACCCTTCATCATTTTGTCCATTTTTCGCTGTTTCCCCATCATACCCATTTGTTGTTTTTTTTCTAAATTTTCTTTCCAAATTTTCTGTTGTTCAGGTTTCAAAATTTTGTTTACAGCAAACCAATGGTCGAGTCGGTTTAAATGTAACTTTGTTCTTAGTTCTGCAATTTCTTTAATCTTTTTTTCGATAGCTGATTTATCTAAATTATCGGCAGCAAATAATTCCTTTAATTCAATATGTGCAGTTCTAACTTTTGCCTGAGCATCAGTTTGTTTCTTCTCTAATTCTAAACGCAATTTTTTAAATTGTTTTTCTTGGTCCTCAGTTAATTTCAGCTTTTCGATAAATGGGGCTCGATCGATCATCATTTCTTCAGATATCTCCGTTTTATCACCCATAGGTCCCATTTTTTTAATTATCTTAATTTCTTTCTCTGTTTGTGTGAACCCCAACGTGGGGAATGCAAAAAGTAGCGTTAAAATTAAACTAAATATTGCAACTTTGTTTTTCATTTTAAATTTCCTTTTTATTATTTTAGTTGTGTTATTTGTGTATTCTGTTATCTTTGACGATGAAATTAGCAAAAGGTTAAAATATAGAATCTTTGTATGAGCAGATTTGAAATTAAATTAGTCACTCTCGTAATTTTGTTAATTCTAGCGGTTGTTTTAACTAAATTAGTGATGAAAATTGAATCAATAAGCGTGAAATCGAATCCGGAAACCCTTTACCCAGACGGAACTTCTATAGTAACAATCGATGTTGTTGGATTGAATCGTTTTGGGTTCGAAGTTCCATTTAAAAAACCCAGAGTCGAATTTATTTTAATAGAAAACAAGGAAAAAGTAACTATTGTATCTTCTAACCCATCACAATTAATTTTAAAAGCACGTTACGAGACTGGGAGAATTGTAATAATAATAAAAAATAATTATACAATTCTTCCAATTAAAATTGAAATCCCAATAGTTAGACCACTCACTTGAAATTTTTGCTTTTTTGTAAAATATTCGGTAATATTAAATAGAAAATAATTAATTGAAGTCAATAAAATCATTATGACTATTAAGCACCTCCTCCGTTATATAATTTTCATCCTCGTTTCTTACTTTTTTTTACCCGGTTGTTCTGGTCCTGTTGGTGAATATTTTAGTACTCGCTATGAAAATTCAATGGGTTACTTCAATACTTACTACAACACAAAAAAAACTTTTAATGAAACAATTGTAGAAATTGAAAAATCGCCACCAAAATCTAAGGACACAAATTATTTTGCGGAGTACAAGATCAGTCAAAATACTCAAAATAAACTAACCATCGTAATCGAAAAAGCTTCAAAGATCATACAATTTTATCCGAGAAGCAGATGGATAGATGATGCAATAATGATGATTGGTGAAGCATATTATTACCAAACCGACCATAATTTAGCGATGAAACAATTCTCTTCACTGATTACTATTTTCCCTAAAAGCCCTTATGTCTGGAGAGCTCATTTACTTACTGCAAAATCTTTATACCATATCTCCAAACCCTTGGATGCAGTGTCATACATTCAAAAGTATATTCAACTTGCTGTTGAAGAAGACGAAGAGGATATTAGTGCAGAAAGTTATTTTCTCGCAGGACAAATTTATTTTGAAGCGCGAGATTTTATCCGAGCTGATAAATGGTTTGCGAGCGCAATTGATATTAAAGGGGATAAGGTCTTAAGAGCATATGCCTGTTATCAACGCGCTCGTTCTCTCGAATATATGGGTGATTATTCTAACGCTAATAAATCTTACATTCAAGTGCTAGACTATAAGCCTGATTATAATTTAAAATTTCGTGCACGTTTAAATTATGGAAGAACGCTTAGCGTTCTTGGAAAGTATAAAGAAGCGTTTAATGAATTTGAAGATTTGTATGACGAGCAATATCCACCTGAATTGCAATCGCAAGTTGAACTCGAAATTGCTAACACATACGCAGCGATGGGAAATTATAACAAAGCCCTCGATAAATACGAAATGGTGGATTCGTTATACAAACGAACAGATGCTGCAGCAAAAAGTTTTTACAACCGTGGCGTTTATTATGAAAGCAAAATGAATGATTATAGTGAAGCAAAATTCTATTACGATAAAGCGAAAGTAGAATTTCCTAATTCTGATATAACACAGACCGCATTCAAGAAAGCAGCAGCTTTCGAGCGTTATTTTCTATATCATAACGAAATTCGAAAAAACGATAGTTTATTCTACTTGAGTATTAAATTAGATTCTATTAATAGATATTCCGGTTCGCTCACAACAGATTCATCGAATTTCACCCTTGAGAAAGAAAAGACTGATGAAGAAATACCACCTGTTCATCTTAGTGAAGAAGATAGTGACTCATCAGATGAAAAATTACTTTTGCCAAAAGATGAAAATGCTAGCAAACAAATTGTTAGTTCAGAAAATAAATCTGCGTCTAAAACACAGACGGACGTAATAATTTCTCGTGATAGTGCTCTTTTTCTGATAACCAAAAATCAATTCGAGTTAGCGACACTTTTTCTTTTAGATTTATCACAACCAGATTCAGCAGAGTTTTATTTTAGTCTTGTCGCAACCTGTTGGGATAAAAATATTTATATTCCTCGTGCTTTATATGCACTCGCAGAGATTTCGCATACACGAAATGACACAACCACCGCTGACTCGTTGTATAATTTTTTAATAGAACATTATCCTAATACAAAATATGCTGTTCAGGCTAAATTATACAAGGGCATAATTGTGCATACAGAAAAAAGTAAACACGAAACACTGTATGAGCAGGGCATGAATCTGGTGAAAGAGAATAAGACCAAGGCAGCACTTTCTGTTTTCAAAGAAATATACAAAGACACGACTTCACTTTTTGCGCCGAAAGCTTTGTATACATCAGGATGGATTTATGAAAATGTGCTAATAAAAAATGATAGCGCAAAAAATATATATAAAATGTTGGTAGATAAATATCCAACAACGATGTTTGCAGAAAAAGTAATTGGTAAAGTCTCTGTAGCTGAAGATACGACAACGCTCTCAAAATTTATACAGATAAAAGAAATTATTCCACCTCCGGCACCAACACCTAAGTTTGCAGAAACAGAAAAAAATATAAAAAATAAAATTGAACCTCAAAAAGGAAATAGGGGTAGAGATGTCCGCGAGGAAGACGTGGACGATGAAGACATTGATCTCGACATTGACGAACCTATTGAAGATTAATACAACCTTTGAAGCGAATTATAGATGTATTTAACAAAAAATCGAATAACTGATATTAAATCTATTAATCCCTCAACCTTTATTTTTCAATTCTATTCCCCAGAAATTGCGTCCACTTCGTTGCCCGGTCAATTTATTAACATAAAAATCGACGAAACAAGCGTCCCTTTATTGCGGCGACCCTTTAGTGTATATAATATTGTTGATAACGAAGTCGAAGTAGTTTTTGCCGTGTCGGGAATAGGAACAAAAAAATTATCTCAAAAAAAAATTGGTGAATACTTAGATGTTATTGGACCACTTGGTAAACCTTTTAATATTAATGAAAAGGAAACAATTTCAATTCTAATAGCTGGCGGATTAGGTGTTGCTCCACTTCCATTACTAACTAAAATGTTAGATCAGAAGGAAAAAAGTATTAGAACGTTTTTAGGAGGCAAAACAAAAGAACATCTAATTACAACGAACCTGAAAAACTTAGACGTCGCAACAGATGACGGTTCTTTTGGATACAGTGGCAACGTTGTAGATTTGTTACACAGGTATTTATCAAATTCGGATTGCTCTACTATTAAAATTTATGGTTGTGGACCCACTCCTATGCTAAAGGCGCTTAGTATTATTACTGACAAATTCAAAATACCATGTGAAGTATCTCTCGAAACTTATATGGCGTGCGGTTTCGGAATTTGTCAGGGTTGCGCGGTGGAAATGAACTTGAATAATAAAAAATATTCACTTACTTGTAAAGACGGACCTGTTTTTAATTTGAACGAGATTATACTATAGCTCACATATGATAACAACTTTTAAATTAGGAAATGTCGAATTTAAAAATCGTGTATTAGTTGCATCTGGCACTTTCGGTTATGGCGATGAAGTCGCAGATACTGTCAATATCAATCGTTTGGGTGGTTTGATTACAAAATCATTAACACTCCATCCTCGCGATGGAAACCCGCCACCGAGAATAGTAGAGACTGCAAGCGGAATGCTAAACTCGATCGGTTTAGCAAATATCGGAATAGAAAAGTTTATCGAAGAAAAACTTCCATTATTAAATAATTTTGATACGGTAATTATAGTCAACGTTGCAGGTAAAACAGTCGAAGAATATTGTAGAGTTATTGAAAAATTGGAACAAGTCGAAGGCATAAATGCTTACGAAATAAACGTATCCTGCCCAAATGTAAAAGAGGGAGGACTTAATTTTGGTACAAATGTAAAAGCGACAGCAGAAATAACAAAAGAAGTACGCCGACGAACGAAGAAACCATTAATAGTCAAATTGACCCCTAATGTAACACGCGTATCGGAATTTGGTCGAGCTGCTGAAGCCGAAGGTGCCGATGCGGTTTCACTTATAAACACTCTATTCGGTCTTACAGTTGATGTAAAAACTCGTAAACCTAAAATATCTACAATAACCGGTGGTTTATCGGGTCCTGCTATCAAACCTGTTGCGTTGGCTAAAGTTTACGAAGTAGTTCAAGCGATAAGGATTCCTGTGATCGGCATCGGAGGCATCAACACCGCAGAGGATGCATTAGAATTTCTTATTGTTGGAGCGGTTGCTGTACAAATTGGCACGGCTAATTTTATTGACCCAGCCTTAGCTATTTATATCGCTGAAGGTATCGAAAAATATTGTTCCCGCAACAATATTGATGATGTACAGCAGATAATTGGGAGCTTGGATACGTCAACCTGCACTCCTATAATTACAAGCTGGTTGTAATTGACGTGAAGAAGAAATCGAATAATTATTCAGCTGTGATAGAATTTTTATTTGGACTTCAAAAACTCGGGATGAAGTTCGGTCTGGATAATATTAAAAAACTCTGTGCATTTCTCGGTAATCCGGAGTTACAATATCCAACAATCCATATTGCCGGTACGAACGGTAAAGGATCGACTGCCGCAATGATTGCATCAATCTTGACTGCTTCTGGTTACAGAACTGGTTTATATACTTCTCCTCATCTTGTAGATTTTTCTGAACGTATCAGAATTGACGGAATTCCTATATTCACCTCTGAACTTGTCGAATATGTAAAACTACTACGCCCGCAGATAGTGAAAACATCGGCAACTTTTTTTGAATCAACAACAGCAATTGCTTTTAAATATTTTTATGATAAAAATGTTGACATTGCTGTCATCGAAACTGGATTAGGAGGACGGCTCGATTCTACAAATGTTATTCATCCTGAAGTTTCGCTTATTACAACAATTGGTTTCGACCATATGGAACAACTTGGAGGCACAATACAAAAAATTGCAAGAGAAAAAGCAGGTATAATAAAAAAATATATTCCTTGTATAACAACAGTCGGAGATCCACGACCACTTCAAGTTATTCGCAATGTAGCTAGAAAACAGAAATCTGAATTAATCGAAGTAAACAAAATCACGAATTTTAAACTAGAAGAAACAAATTTAGAAAACCAGGTTGTTAGTATAAGAATAGAACGTGATAAAATAGATGATGTGTGTGTTGGTTTAACCGGCAGCTACCAGAAAGATAATATTCTGCTTTCGGTTGTTACAACTAAATATTTGGAGAACAACAGAGGATTTTCTCGTATAAATTTTGAGACAATAAAAAGCGGACTTAGAAATGTTAAACAACATTCGGGATTAAGAGGCAGATTAGAAGTATTAAATAACAATCCCCTCATTATCGGAGATGTAGCACATAACGAACAGGCTTTTGCGGAACTTACGAAAACACTTTTAGAGCTTGGTTTCAGAAATTTGGTTACTGTTTTTGGAATAATGGGTGATAAGGATATAGATTCTATATGTCCTCACCTAAAAAAAATTTCAAAAATATTGATCGCTTGTACCCCAAAAACTGAAAGAGCGTTAAATAGTCAAAGAATCATTGAAAAATGCCGATTAGCTGAAATCCCGTGTATAAATGCCGATTCTGTTACAGAAAGCGTAAAAATCGCTAAAATGTACTCTATGGAAGGAATTCCGATACTGATTAGTGGTTCACATCATGTTTTAAGTGAAGCTATAATTGCACTAAATAAAAAATAAAAAAACTTGACTTTTTTAAATAAAGAGTGTATATTTTTTCCAGAAATTAAAATTTTAAAAAGAAGAGTCACACATATCTGGTTTCAATCCACCGTTTTGTAACCAAATCAAGGAAATTGTAATTAGCCAATCGATTCATTAGTCAACGAACAACCGATGGATTTTTTCAGAAACCACTAATAATAATATTAATCTTCAGAGGGAATATATAATTATGACAATGGATATTGCAGAACTTAAATCAAAGAAGATTTCTGAACTTACTATGATCGCAAAAGAGTTGAGCATTAGCGGCTACAGCGATATGAGGAAGCAGGACTTGATATTCAAAATATTAGAGGTCCAATCAGCAAAAGACGGAGTCGGATTCAGTAAAGGAGTATTAGAGACACTACCTGATGGATACGGCTTTTTACGGTCAGCTGACTATAACTATCTTCCATCTCCAGACGATATATATGTTTCACCTTCACAGATCAAAAAATTCGGTCTGCGGACAGGTGACACAGTCAGTGGTCAGGTTCGCCCTCCAAAAGAAAGTGAGCGCTTTTTTGCACTATTGAAAGTCGAAGCTGTTAATACAGAAAATCCCGAAGCAATTCGGGACAGAGTTTTATTCGATAATTTAACTCCACTCTATCCACAGGAACGTTTGAAATTGGAGACTTCTCCTGGTGAATATTCGATGCGGATTATGGATTTATTAGCTCCCATTGGAAAGGGACAACGTGGTATGATAGTTTCTCCACCAAAAGCCGGAAAAACTATTCTCCTACAAAAAATTGCAAACAGCATAAAGCGAAATCATCCCGAAGTTTATCTTCTTGTATTGTTGATAGACGAGAGGCCTGAAGAAGTTACGGATATGGAAAGGTCGGTGCAAGCAGAAGTAATTAGTTCTACTTTCGATGAACCACCCGAGAGGCACGTTCAGGTTGCCGATATGGTTCTTGAGAAAGCTAAACGACTTGTAGAATCAAAAAAAGATGTCGTTATTCTTCTTGATAGTATCACTCGCCTTGCAAGAGCGCACAATACGGTGGTTCCTCATAGCGGTAAAATTCTTTCAGGTGGCGTAGATGCAAATGCTTTACATCGTCCAAAAAGATTTTTCGGGGCTGCACGTAACGTCGAAGAAGGCGGAAGCCTCACGATCATTGCTACTGCACTAATTGATACAGGCAGCAGGATGGATGAAGTTATCTTTGAGGAATTCAAAGGTACTGGAAACATGGAAATTATTTTAGATAGAAAATTGAGTGATAGAAGAATATTCCCTTCGTTCGATGTTAATCGTTCAGGAACGCGTAAAGAAGAGATACTACTTGACTCTGATGAATTAAATAGAATCTGGGTTATAAGGAAACTATTGAGTGATTTTTCGACAGTAGAAGCGATGGAATTTTTATTGGAAAAATTGCGCGGGACTAAAACAAATAAAGAATTTTTAAGAATGATGAATTCATGATATATATTGAAAAAACCCTTGACTTTTAGGTATATATCACTTAAATTAAATTCAAATTTATAAAAATACTTTGCAGACAACTCCGATATGAGAAAAATGATACTGGTTTGTTGCATCATCGTTCTATATTTTTTTATTACTAATGTTTCGATAGCACAAAGCTTAGAAAAAGGTTATGGTATAGGGATTGCATTTGGAACCACTGCCGGGAGAACTGATGTCGGTGGTTTTAGTCCGCAACCTATCTCGAGAATTTTTGGTCGATTCCAACCTCTGAAAAACTTCGCTATAGAAATGGGTTTTGGGTTTGGGATGTTAGAGGGTAATAAATTCGGATTTTTTTCTTCAAAAATAATCCCACTAGATTTACGCTTTCTATTTTACACGTTGAATTATGGTAGGTTACAACCAATATTTTTTACAGGTTTTAGCTTCATGAATTTCAATCCGGTAGATCAACAAGAACGTAAATTGCCGAATAACGCCAAAAGGGTTTATTCGAATTGGATGGGCACCCTTCCAATGGGTGTAAATTTGGCGTATTCTATAACACGTTCTTCAATAATCGAACTAACTTGTTCGTATTCTCTCGGAACGAAGGACTACCTTGACGACATTAAAGCTAATAAGAATAATGATGGTTTTTTCTTCACAGGTATAAATATATATGCTTTTTTTGAATCGGAAGATACTGACCCGGATGGTGATGGTTTAACTACACGTGAAGAAAAAGAACTCGGTACCGACCCATCCAATCCAGATACTGACGGTGATAGATTAAGGGATGGATATGAGGTTCACATATATCGGACAAATCCGTTGAAAAAAGATACTGATGACGACGGTTTATCGGACTACGATGAAACATTAATATCCAATACTAACCCGTTGCTCGCAGATACCGATGGTGATGGATTAATGGATGGGGAAGAAGTTATGAATTACCACACCGATCCACTAAATCCTGATACGGATAGCGACGGTTTGACAGACGGTGATGAAGTTTTAAAATACCGTACTAATCCATTGAATAAAGATACTGATGGGGATGGATTATCAGATGGTGCAGAAGTTTTAATCCACACGACCGATCCACTAAATTTTGATACCGACAATGGTGGAGTTCCAGATGGCAAAGAAGTTGAACGGGGCACTAACCCATTAGACCAAAGAGATGATTACCCGATTATCCAGGTCGGAGAAAAAATTGTGCTCATAGGTATCACTTTCGAAATCGGTAAAGCTACATTGTCGGCGTCTTCGATCGACACACTGAACATCGTGGTCAACGGATTGATGGCAAATCCAGAGGTTGAAGTCGAGATTAGCGGTCATACAGATAATATTGGCTCAGCTAAATTTAATGAAAAATTATCACTAATGAGAGCAGAAGCAGTAAAACAATTTCTGGTCGGAAAAGGTGTAAGTTCAAATCGTATAACTGTAAAAGGTTATGGTTTCCAAAAGCCGGTTGCACCAAATGATACTGAAGAAGGAAGAGCCATGAATCGACGAATAGAATTCTTAAGAACTAAATAAAATTTTCTAATATTTTGTTGAAAGGATTAGAGCTATGAAAGAAGCAGTAATCGTTAGTGCAGTCAGAACTCCCATAGGTTCTTTCGGAGGAACATTAAGTTCACTCTCGGCACCTAAACTTGGTGCAATTGTAATTCAAGAAGCATTAAAGCGTGCAAATATACCTAAGGAGTCAGTAGATGAAGTAATAATGGGAGCGGTTTTAACTGCCGGAATAGGTCAAGCTCCTGCACGTCAGGCAGCTATTTATGCAGGATTACCAGAATCAGTTGAGTGCATGACTATCAACAAAGTATGCGGCTCAGGTTTGAAATCCGTAATGTTGGCGGCTCAATCAATAATGTTAGGTGAGGCTGATGTGATTGTTGCCGGTGGAATGGAAAGTATGTCGAATGTTCCTTATATGTTAGATAAAGCACGCAACGGTTATCGTATGGGACACGGGCAACTCACCGACCTAATGGTTTCAGATGGTTTGTGGGATGTGTATAATAATTTTCACATGGGGAATGCAGCCGAAATTTGTGCGAAGGAAATGCAAATTACGCGTGAAATACAAGATGAATTTGCTACACAAAGTTACAAGCGGGCAATCGAAGCACAAAAAAATAATTTCTTCAAGAATGAAATTATTCCCGTAACGATTGAACAAAAAGGTAGCGACCCAATCATCATTAGCGAAGACGAAGAACCAAAGAAAGTAAAATTCGAAAAAATTCCTACTTTAAAATCTGCATTCCAAAAGGATGGAACTGTTACTGCAGCTAACGCTTCAAAAATTAATGATGGTGCTGCAGCAATTGTAATAATGTCGCGCGAAAAAGCCGAGCAACTCGGAATAAAACAAATTGTAAAAATTGTATCTTCCGCGTCGTTCGCCAAAAAACCTGAATGGTTCACAACTGCGCCAGCCGATGCGATTACAAAAGTCTTAAAAAAGGCAAACCTATCTCTGCAGGATATTGATTTATTCGAAGTGAATGAAGCTTTTTCAGTTGTTACTTTGGCTGTTAATAAAATTC
>JBBINX010000012.1:0-33851 GCA_037443685.1 Ignavibacteriales bacterium | reverse complement strand
ACTTCCATTTTCTTTAATTTAATATTCCCTTTACGACTTTTAATCCTGTTGATTTCTCTTCAAAGATCAATCTTCATATAAAATTATATTTGTTTTCCAATTTCACAATAATAAAGTAACGGACATCTTTTAAAATAACAATTTCAAAACCACTTTTTTCAGGACATTACACACACCGCTCAAAGCTCTATGCTCTTGGCTCAAAGTCTATCCTGAGCGAAGTCCCGAGATTGCGAGGAACGATGTCGAAGGACTCCAAACTAATTTCTACTTACTGCTTACTTGTTACTAACTACTTCCTACCTCGTTACCTCTCATTATTTATCATTCACAACTTATGCGCTTGTTTTTCGGATTCGCTTAAAACTTCATTCATAGATCCCGTTCGGTATCCCTCTAAATCTAAAGTTATGTATTTAAATCCAAGTTTTTTAATTTCGCTTACGATCGATTCCCGTAAACCGTTATCAAAAAATCTTGCAACTTCATTTTTCCCCACTTCAATCCGCACCGTATTAATGTCGTGGTGACGGACTCGAAAATATTTGAAGCTGTTATCGCGAAGGAGCGTTTCCGCTTCATCGATTTTTTTTAATCTATCTTTCTCAATACCGAATCCATACGGAAAGCGTGATGAAAGACAAGCAAACGATTGCTTATCCCATGTAGGAAGGCTAAGGTGTTGCGAAAGTTCTCGAACATCCCGTTTAGAAAATCCAGCTTCAAGCAGGGGAGAGCGGATATTCTTTTCTTTTATTGCTTTCATTCCAGGGCGGAAATCTTCCAAGTCGTCAACATTTGTCCCATCACACACCCATTTGATGTTTTGGGCTTGCGCAATCTCTGCTAACTTCTTGAATAACTCTGTCTTACAATAGTAACACCTATCTGGTGGATTTTCTCTGAATTTAATATTATCTGTTTCTTCGGTGTGAACGATTTCGTATCTCGCACCGAAACTTTTTGCGAGTCTCTCGGCTTCTTCATACTCACGCAAAGGGTAAGTCTCAGATTTTCCGATTACTCCAAAAGCTTTGCCCCCCAAAGTATCTACTGCAACTTTTAAAAGAAGCGTGCTATCCACACCACCTGAGTAACCGACTACAACGCTTTCGAGTTCGAGTAAAATTAATTGAAGTTGTATGTATTTTGAATTTAAATCGTTCGTCATTTTTCTAACAAGTGCTTAAATTCCTTTATCGAACGAATACCTGGAAATTCCAAATCAAATAATTTCCGTTTAGTTACGTCGAGTTTAAAAGATTTTTTTAATGCTTCAATCGCTTCGTAATTATTTTTCAGCAGAAACAGAACTTTAGCTTTACCATAATACGCGTCAGCCCAATCGGGTTTTAGTTCTATACATCTATTATAAGTTTTTAGCGATTGTTTGATATAGCCGTATTCGAGAAGAGTTTCGGCAAGGTCGTACATAGCGTAAAGATTATTTGGATTTACTCTAACAGCCATTTTATAGCTTATAAGCGCATCACGCCATTTTCCTAAATTGTATGCCGTATCTGCTTTTGCATACCATAGGTCGGAGTCGTCCTGATAAATTTCCAACGCTTTGTTATAATCGTCAAGTGCTTTTTTGTATTTCTTCTGATGGTCGTAACAGAGTCCTCTGCCAAAATAAGATTCGTAATGAGTCGGGTCGTTTTTAATAGATTGAGCAAAACACTTGATAGCTAAATCAAACTCTTTTAGCTCTTGGTAAGCATTCCCCATATTGTGCCACGAAGGTGTATCTTTAGGGTCGAGCCGTATAGTTTGTTTATAGCAATCTATGGCATCATAAAGTCTGCCCATATTCGCAAATGTGTTCCCCTTGTTATACCAGGCGGGCACAAATTTTTCATTTATCGCAAGTGCTAACTCATACTGTTCCATCGCCTTAGAATAAAGCATCATCTTATTGTAGATGATTCCACAATTGTACCAGGCGTTGTAATTGAAGGGATCGTATTCGAGATGCTTTTTATAGCAATCGAGAGCATCTTGCGGCTTATTCAACAGATCGTAACAGTATCCTAATTCGTACCAGAGTAACTTATTTTCGGGTTGTATTGTCTGTAGAATTTTTAAAACCTCTAGTGCTCCGTTATAGTTGCCCATCTTTTCGAGCATTAACGCCTTCGATAATAAAACATCTTCATTATCAGGATCGTTTTCTATTATCTGATTAAAACATTGAATTGCTTCTTCGAACTTGTTTATATTCTCTAACGAAATACATTTATTCATAAGCGTCTCGGTATCCTGCGGGTTCAAACTCAATGCCCGGTCGAATGACTCAACAGCCTCTTTGTAACGTTCTAAATAATTAAGCAGTATCCCTTTTAAAGTCCAATACTCCGAACTGTACGGTATTTGTTCGATGAGGAAATTTATATAGTGGAGCGACTTTTCATATTTTCCTTCTTCGTAGAATATATTTACAAGCTTTTCTAACAAATTGACATTATTAGTGCCTTGAGTATTCTTTAGCTTGTCGAAGAGCTGTTCAACACTTTCTTCTCCATTTGTTTTAAAAGGGTTATTATTTTCTTGCTCTTCGTTATCGTCTATATCGTCGAAATTATATGTATTCATAAAATTATCATCTTATTGCATATACAATATATAAAAATTGTTTAAAAGATGTCAAGTTTTTTTCAAATTTTTAAACAAACTAATAATTTCTTATTTTGGTTTTATCTTCAAAATGGATTATATTAAGCATTGATTTAAGGCAAATGGTAAGCGAGAACGTTAAAAATATTCGCCACCGCATTCAGTCAACGTGTGAGCGCATCAAGCGTCGTGCTGATGACATTAAAATTGTAGCGGTAACGAAAATGTTCAGCAGTCAACTGGCAAGCGAAGTTGTCAGTGCTGGTATTTTAGATTTAGGCGAAAATTATGTTCAAGAGTTCTTAAAGAAAAAAGAAGAAATTCACCACGATAACTTACGATGGCATTTTATCGGACACTTGCAAACTAATAAAGTGAAGTATGTAGCTAGTAATGTCGATTTGATACATTCTGTAGATTCATTAAAATTAGCAGTTGAAATATCGGATTTTTGCTTAAAAATCGGTAAAACTCAAAATATTTTAATCGAAGTAAATACGTCAGATGAGACCTCGAAGTTCGGTATCAAGCCTGACAAAGCTTTGAATCTGACGAAAGAAATATTGATACGTCCGAATATCAATCTTGCTGGTTTGATGACTATTGGAAAATTTTCTGACGACCCTGAAGAATCCAGAAAAGATTTTAAAATGTTAAAAGAAGTAAAGGAACTTATCGAACAAGACGGCATCATATTAAAACATCTTTCGATGGGAATGTCGAATGATTTTGAAGTAGCGATTGAAGAAGGTGCTACGATAATAAGGTTGGGTACCGTAATATTCGGTCCGCGACAGTATACAAATTAATCACATTTGGAGATAGTTTTATGAAACTTACAGCTTTGGATATTAAGAAACAGCAATTCAAAAAAATTTTCCGCGGTTACGATGATGTTGAAGTCAACACTTTTTTAGATATGATAGCTGAAGAGATGGAAAATCTTACGACAGCAAATAAGGAATTACAAACAAAATTAACTGAACTCCAAACTCAGCTTCAAGACTATAAGTCGATGGAAGTAACTTTGCATGCAACTTTGATGCAAGCACAGGATGTGAGTACAAAGTCGGTTGAAAACGCAAAACGCGAAGGACAGTTAATTATTCAAGCTGCCGATTTGAAGGCAACGCAGATACTCGACAAAGCGCGCACAGATAATACGCGATTGAAGGAAGAGATTTCAATTCTAAAAGCAAAAAAAAATACAATGATAAGCCGGCTAAAGCTGCTATTGAACTCTGAGCTTGAATTGTTACGTGCTTTAGAAATTGACGAAGAGATTTATAACACTGACGAAAAAGACCATAGTCCATCGAAAGAAGAAACTGAATACGACGATATCGCAAGAAGCATAAACGAAAAATAAAGAAAAATCAATATGGAACTAATGCAACAAATACAAGAATCGGTGCAATATATTCGAAGCCATACAAAGATGCGTCCGACCATTGGAATAATATTAGGCACAGGGTTAGGAGCTCTGGCTAAAGAGATTACACAAAAAGTGGTGATAGAATACCAGGATATTCCCCATTTTCCTATATCAACTGTAGAATCGCATCACGGTAAATTAATTTTCGGAAAATTATCGGGTAAGAACATAGTAGCTATGCAAGGACGTTTTCATTACTACGAGGGTTATACAATGCAGCAGATTACATTTCCCGTTAGGGTTATGAAATTTTTGGGTGTAAAAAATCTGCTAATCTCTAACGCTGCCGGCGGAATGAATCCACATTTCAAACGCGGCGATATTATGATTATCACAGACCATATTAATTTACAAGGCGACAATCCACTAATAGGGAAGAACGACAATTCATTTGGCCCACGATTCCCCGATATGTCTGAACCTTACAGCAAAGAACTTGTCGGGTTTGCCGAGCAGACAGCACTGAATTTAAAGATCAAAGTTCAACGTGGTATATTTGTGGCGGTGCAAGGACCAAATTTAGAAACAAAAGCTGAGTATCGCTTTCTGCGGTTCATCGGTGCCGATGCTGTAGGGATGTCAACCGTCCCTGAAAATATAGTCGCAAATCACATGGGTTTAAAAGTTTTAGGTTTCTCTATTATAACTGATGAATGTTTCCCCGATTCGCTTAAGCCAGCATCAGTCGAAGAAATAATTGCAGTCGCAAATAAAGCTGAGCCGAAATTGACGAGCATAACAAAAGAAGTGGTTAAGAAGATATAAAGATGTTCAAAGAACTTACAGATAAAATTAACTATTCGAACCTTGAGCTTGAGATACTAAAGTTCTGGAGAGAGAATAAAATTTTCGAGAAGAGTGTTTTATCACGCGAAGGCGGGAAGGGATTTACTTTCTTTGAAGGTCCGCCTACCGCAAACGGCAGACCCGGAATTCATCACGTGATGAGCCGAACGCTCAAAGATTTAGTTTGCAGATATAAAACGATGCGCGGTTTTCAAGTACATCGAAAAGCGGGCTGGGACACACACGGACTTCCTGTTGAAATAGAAGTTGAAAAAATGCTGGGCTTCAAACATAAAGACGAGATTGTAAAATACGGCGTTACCCGGTTTAATGCAGAATGTAAAAAATCTGTTTGGAAATATAAAGCCGAGTGGGAACAAATGACTGAGCGGATGGGATACTGGGTCAACTTAACCAACCCTTATATCACTTTCGAAAATAATTACATCGAATCAATTTGGTGGGCGTTGAAAGAATATTTCAATAAGGAGATGATTTACAAGGGATATAAAATTCAGCCATACTGCCCACGCTGCGAAACTCCGCTTTCTTCACATGAAGTTTCACTCGGTTACGAGGACGTAAAAGACCCGAGCGTTTATGTGAATTTGAAAGTAAGAGGTGAAGAGAATACATTTTTCTTAGTATGGACGACTACGCCCTGGACGTTAATTTCTAACGTGGCAATTGCTGTCAATCCAGATGTAGAATATGTGAAGGTCGAGAATAAAGGCATAAAATTAATTTTAGCTAAAGCCCGTGTTTCCGTACTGGATGATGAATTTGTTGTCATAGACAGTTTCGACGGGAAAAGTCTTCAGGGAAAAGAGTACGAACCTTTGTTCAGCTATATCCCTGTAAAAGAAAAAGCTTTTTATGTAGTTACTGATAACTTCGTAACCACAGAAGACGGTACGGGAATTGTCCATATGGCGCCAGCTTACGGTGAAGATGATTATCAGATTGGAAGAAAATTTGGCTTGCCAACTATACATCCCGTAGACAAAAGTGGCGAATTTCATGCCGAAATCACAGATTTTGCTGGCATATTTGTGAAAGATGCCGACGCTGAAATTATTCAGAATTTGAAATCCCGTAAAATCCTATATAAGAAAGAAACAATTACGCACAGTTATCCTCATTGTTGGCGCTGCGGTACTCCCCTATTATATTATGCACGTGAATCTTGGTACATCAGTACAACGAAATACTCCCCACGGATGATGGAGCTTAATAAAACTATTAATTGGGTTCCGCCTGAAGTAGGCGAAGGCAGATTTGGAAACTGGTTAGAAGATAATAAAGACTGGGCTTTATCGCGCGATAGGTTCTGGGGAACTCCACTCCCGATTTGGGTTTGCAAATGCGGCAATCAAAAATGTGCCGGTAGTATCGAAGAGCTGACTGAAGGGAAAATACTTGCTGCCGACGGCTCGACTTCACCGGTAGATAAAACAAAAGTCGATCTGCATAAACCGTTCGTAGATTCGATTGTATTTACCTGCGATAAATGCGGCAAACAAATGCTGCGTACTCCAGAGTTGATTGACGTATGGTTTGATTCGGGCGCGATGCAGTTTGCGCAGTGGCATTATCCATTTGAAAATAAAAATATTTTCGAAAAGCAACACCCTGCTGATTTTATTTGTGAAGGAATCGACCAAACAAGAGGATGGTTTTATTCGTTACATTCGATCAGCACATTTTTATTCGATAAACCGGCTTTTAAAAACATACTCGTCAACGAATTAATCCTCGATAAAGAAGGACAAAAGATGTCTAAGTCGAAGGGCAACACGGCTGACCCGTTTATGGTTCTCGAGAAATACGGCGCTGATACGACTCGCTGGTATCTCGTTACTGCAAGTCCGCCGTGGAAGCCAACGCTTTTCGACGAAGAAGGTATGGCTGAAGTACAACGTAAATTTTTCGGGACGCTTCTAAATGTATATTCATTTTTTGCTCTTTATGCTAATATCGATAAGTTCACTTTTTCTGAACCAGAGATTCCTTTAGCAGAAAAGCCAGAGATTGATAGATGGATAATTTCATCGCTCAATTCTCTTGTCGAAAAATATCTGCAAGCTATGGATGAATACGACGTAACAAAAGCTGCACGGCTCGTTAGCGATTTCACAATCGATCAGCTTTCAAACTGGTACGTCCGCCGTAATCGCAGACGTTTTTGGAAAAGTGAAATCGGTAAAGATAAAACAGCGGCTTATCAAACATTGTATGACTGTCTTAATACAATTTCAAAATTAACAGCGCCCATTGCGCCCTTCTTATCCGAAGAAATATTCAGAAACCTGAATGCAGTGACAAAACGTGAAGATAATTTGTCGGTTCATCTTTCTTTGCTTCCTGCGGTCGATAAAAATTCAATAGATACCGATTTAGAGGCTCGAATGTCGAAAGCGCAAAGGATTGTATATCTGGTTCGTGCAATCCGTAACAAATCGAATCTAAAAGTACGTCAACCCCTCAGACGTATTATCCTGCCTATCACAGACGAAAAAAATAAAATCGAAATAGATATTATGAGGGACGTAATTCTTGACGAGATAAACGTTAAGACGATTGAGTACGTGAGCGATGACTCCGAGATTGTGCACAAACGGTTGAAGCCTAATTTCAAGTCGATTGGACCGAAGTTCGGAAAATCCGTTCAAGCAATTGCTAATACGATAAAAGGAATGGATACAACATCCATCAAATTGTTGGAAAGAGAAAATAAATTTGTATTGAATATCAACAGCGAATCACATACTATCACAACTGACGATGTTGAAATTATTCATGAAGATATTAAAGGTTGGTTGGTCGAGAATGATAACGAATTAACAGTTGCACTAGATACCGAGCTTACAGAAGAATTGATAGACGAAGGTTTTGCGCGCGAATTTGTAAACCGTGTTCAAAACATGCGCAAAGATGCAGGTTTTGAAGTTTCAGACAGAATTCTCATTTTTTATTCTTGCGATGAACGTCTTAATAAAGCAGTAACAAATCAAAAATCATACATTACTTCAGAAACACTGGCTTCATTTCTGACGAATAAGATGCAGGAATCTGATTTCAGTTCTGATTGGGATATCAACGGAGAAAACTGCCGAATAGGTATTAAACGAATATTTTAATTATATTGTTATTAACAATGGAGTGAACAGTATGGCAAAAACTAAAAAAATGAAACAAAAAAGCAAGGTTTCATTAACTAAAGCGAAACCTGCGATAAAAAAAATAAAACCGGTTAAGGTTACGACAAAAACACGTGAAAAGATCGTTCCCGAAACCAAAGTAAAAGGAACGTTTAAAGGGTACAAGGGCGCAGATTTAGCTTATTTCAAACAGATAATTCTTGATAAGCGTAAGGAAATTTTAGAAGAGCTTGAAACATTGCGCAACACAATAATGGATGTAGCGACCGGTGAATATATAAGCGAAAGCCCCTCTTACTCACTCCACATGGAACAAGGCACCGATGCCATGGAACGGGAAAAAACTTTCTTGCTTGCATCGCGCGAAGGCAAATTCTTAAACTACTTAGATGATGCTCTTGATCGGATTGAAAAGGGTGAATACGGATCCTGCTTGGTTTGCGGAAAACTCATAGAAAAGGAGCGACTCGAAGCTGTGCCTCACGCTCAAATGTGCTTTAATTGTAAGAACAAGAGCAGTAAAAAGTAAACCAAACAAATTAAATTACATTGCGCATAATATTTTTTAGTGTATTCATTATAATTCTTGATCAGTGTTCAAAGCTGATTGTAAAGGGAGTAAGTATTCCTTTTCTAGGAATTAAATTTTCAGGTATGTCTTACGGTACAAGCTATCCAGTCATTGGAGATTTTATTAGACTAACCTACATAGAAAATGCAGGTATGGCTTTCGGCTTTGATATTGGAGGCAAACACTTTTTCGGCATTGTCTCAATACTTGCAAGTATTTTTATAATCATTTATATGTTTAAAATGCGTAACTCGAACTTCAGTTTCCGATTTTCATTGGCGCTGATTCTTGGCGGTGCGTGCGGTAACTTGATTGACCGTGTTTTCTACGGAGTACTGTTCGATTACGGACCACTATTCTATGGAAGAGTTGTAGATTTTATGGATATTGATTTCTTTAATATTCAAATTTTGGGCTACAACTTAAACAGATGGCCTATATTCAACGTTGCGGACGCCTCGGTAACAATCGGTGTAATATTATTGCTTATTTTCCATAACAAAGCTGTCGCTCCAACTACCGCTAAAAATAATATAGATACTGCTGATACTCAAATATAAGTCTCCTTCAACTTATGTCCACACAATCCGAAATCGTTGTGCCACCCGGTAAAGTGCGTGAAAGGTTGGATGTATTTTTAACCCACTCCATCGAAAATGCAACACGCACAAAAGTGCAGGAAGCTATTGAGGCAGGACTCGTCCTCGTGAACGGTGAACCCACTAAAGCAAGCTACAAAGTATCCCCAAACGATGTTATACAAATAACACTCCCAAAACCGCCTCCTCAAAAAGTTGTACCGGAGAACATTCCGCTCGAAATAGTTTATGAAGATGATTATCTGATCGTTGTTAATAAACAAGCCGACATGGTAACACATCCCGCATACAGCAATTATACAGGCACGCTCGTCAACGCATTGCTTTATCATTGCAAAGGAAAGCTTTCCTCTGTAAACAATATAGCGCGAGCCGGAATTGTTCACCGGCTTGATAAAGATACTTCCGGATTATTGGTTGTGGCAAAAGATGACACGACCCACTCAAAATTAGCAAAACATTTTTCCCAGCGTATGGTTGAGCGTGAATATTGGGCAATCGTATGGGGAATTTTCAAAAAAAGTAAAAAGGGAATTATCGAGACAAAGTTGGGGAGAAGTAAGTCCGATAGAAAAAAAATAACTGTTACTGATGACGGAAAGCATGCTATTACCGAGTATGAAGTTATTGATGAGTTCGAATATCTCTCGCTTATCCGATTAAAACTTCGCACAGGTAGAACTCACCAAATACGCGTACATCTGCATCACATCGGACATCCTGTTTTCGGCGACCCGACTTATGGTGGACGAAAAATTTCATACGGAAGCACAGATAAAAAGAGAAAAGAAGAAGTTCACGACCTTTTGGAAATCATACAGCGTCAAGCTCTCCACGCAAAAACTTTAGGTTTCATCCATCCGAGAACTAATAAGAAATTGAGCTTTAGTTCTAAACTACCGGATGATATGAATGAAGTGTTGAAAATACTTTGCGAAGGTAGTAAAGATTTCTTGGATGACAATGACGAAAATTAATTTTTTAACTAATTTCTACTACGATTTTATTTTCTCACAAGTTCTCTCAATATTGCCTTGCTTCTCGCTTGAAGCGCAGGACCAATGTGTGGCAACATATTTTCTATTACTAATTTAAGTTCATTCCGGAGTCCCTTTTCTCGTTTTGCTGCGTTCATCAAAATTGTCATCGAATAAACTTTAACGGCAATAGGAGCTTTAAGGGAGTTAAGATAATCAAAGCAGAGTAACACTACTGTACCGAGGAGCGATGCTGGGATGTCGGCTCTTAGCAAAATCCGAAGTACATTGCGTTTAATCGCATCGTGCACACCGGCTTCCTGCATTTTCTTAATCATCGGTTTCAGCCACGGATTTAAAAGTTTGGGATGGTTGTCGGCACACTGACTTAATATCCACGCTGTTCGCTGACTTATAATGTAGTCGTCTGAGAGGAACAATTCCATCAACTGTTTCAAGCGTTTTTTATCGCTTCCAACCCAGTTAGCAATCTTCATTACCTGGCGTTTAGAATGTTCTCTGAGAATTTCACTTTTTAGATTCATAAACTGTTATTCACGTCTCCTTTCAGAGATTGATAGCAGAAGGCAATAATCTTTTAGTTCTTTTTTTGCAAGCCCACAAATTAAGATCAAATTTGCCTCTGAATTTAGCACAATATAATAAAACCTCGATAAAGATACTAACCATTTTTTAGTAATTTGATTTTTTTTGAACTAATAAATCCGTAAATTTAGTAAAAGTCTTTAGAGGTTTACCATGAAATTTGTGGCTGATACGATGCTTGAAAAATTAGCCCGTTGGCTTCGCCTAATCGGAAACGACGTTGTTTACGATTCCTCTAAATCACTAAAAGAATTGGTAGAGATTAGCAACAACCAGAAACGTGTGTTTTTGACTCGCCGTAAGTCGTTTCCAGAAAACCTCTTACCATTAAATGTTTTTGAGGTTAAAGGAGAAAATTTCGAACTGCAACTGAAAAGCGTTATTGTGCAGTATGGTTTAGACATAAACACTAAACTTTTTACTCGATGCGTTGATTGTAATGTATACGTTAAAAAAATCAATGATAAGGAAACTATAAAAGAAAAAATACCGCTCCGTTCGTGGGAAGGGTTTAATGAGTTCAACGAATGTCCGAATTGTAAGAAAGTATTTTGGAAAGGAGCACACTTTAAAAATACTATGTGTAAACTTGGTAAGATAATAAATGTCGAGTTGAAATAAGGCTAAAATTAGTTTATATTCTTATAAGAATCACGTCAATAAATGAGCATCACTATGGAAATTAAAATTATCAGTATCGAAAAGCCGGCTGATATGAACTTTATACTCGGTCAATCGCACTTTATAAAAACAGTAGAAGATATTTACGAAGCAGTTGTATCTACTAACCCTAATATTAAATTCGGACTTGCTTTTAGCGAGTCGTCTGGACCAGCACTTGTGCGTTTTATTGGTAACGACCAGAATTTGATTGAGATTGCAAAGAAGAATGCAATGAATCTATCGGCTGGTCACACGTTTATACTGTTTATGGAAAATGGTTTTCCAGTCAACATTCTTAACACAATCAAGATGGTGCCTGAGGTTTGCCATATCTTTTGTGCCACCGCGAATCCTGTTGAAGTAATAATCGCCGAAACCGAACAGGGCCGTGGTATCCTTGGGGTGATTGATGGATTAAAAACAAAAGGTATTGAGACTAACGACGATATTAAATTTAGAAAAGATTTTCTAAGGAAAATCGGTTACAAATTGTAGTGGTCATTACTACTATATTTTTAACCGCAAAGTACGCAATGAATGCGCAAGGGATGCAAAGTAACCTTTAAATTTTAAAAAGTGAAACGGAATTATTATGAGTAATCATACAAATATTAAAGCGCCCAGAGGAACACAAATATCCTGCAAAGGATGGATACAGGAAGCGGGATTACGAATGTTAATGAATAATTTAGACGCTGAGGTCGCCGAAAAGCCACAAGAACTTATAGTTTACGGCGGAACCGGTAAAGCGGCGCGAAACTGGGATTGCTACAATGCAATTGTCCGCAGTTTGAAACTACTTGAAAACGATGAAACACTTCTCGTTCAGTCAGGAAAACCCGTAGGGATTTTCAAAACACACACAGATGCACCGCGGGTGTTGATTTCAAATTCAATGTTGGTTCCGCATTGGGCTACGTGGGATGAGTTCCGCCGGCTAGAAGGACTTGGATTAACAATGTACGGACAGATGACCGCCGGAAGCTGGATTTATATAGGCTCGCAAGGCATTCTGCAAGGCACTTACGAAACTTTCGCAGCGTGTGCAAAAAAATATTTTAACAGTAATCTTACCGGAAAGTTTCTACTCACAGCCGGACTTGGTGGGATGGGCGGTGCACAAACATTAGCCGCTACGATGAACGGTGCTGTTATACTCGCTATCGAAGTTGATAGAATGCGAATAGAGAAACGATTAAGAACAAAATATTTAGATAAGATGACCGACAATCTTGACGAAGCTTTGGCTCTTATTTTACAAGCGAAACAAAACAAAGAAGCTTTAAGCGTTGGATTACTCGGCAACGCAGCTGAAGTTTTACCAGAACTCATAAACAGAAACATAACGCCGGATGTTTTAACCGATCAAACTTCAGCTCACGATACACTTAATGGATACGTCCCTGCTGGTATTAAATATGAAGAAGCCCTCTCACTCCGACGAGCCGACCCTCAGAAATATATCGCGATGGCGCGAGCCTCTATTGTCGAACACGTGAATGCGATGCTTGAGTTAAAAAAACGTGGCGTAATTACATTCGATTATGGCAACAACATACGCGGCGAAGCTTTTGCAAACGGAGTAAAGAATGCTTTCGATATTCCCGGTTTTGTACCTGAGTATATACGCCCGCTTTTCTGTGAAGGTAAAGGTCCTTTCAGGTGGGCTGCACTTTCCGGCGAACCGGAAGATATTTACAGAACAGATAGGGCTATTATTGAAACATTCCCGGAAAACAAACCACTCGTTCGATGGATTGAAAAAGCGCAAAAGCAAATTGCCTTTCAAGGACTACCTGCACGCATTTGTTGGCTTGGTTACAGTGAACGGGCAAAAATGGGAAAAATTTTCAACGACCTTGTTGCAAAGGGTGAACTAAAAGCTCCTATCGTGATAGGCCGCGACCATCTCGATTGCGGTTCGGTTTCATCGCCAAATCGGGAAACGGAAAAAATGAAAGATGGAAGCGATGCAATTGCCGATTGGCCAATACTTAACGCTATGCTTAATGCGGTCGGTGGTGCGAGTTGGGTAAGTGTTCATCACGGCGGCGGTGTTGGTATTGGTATGTCGATACACGCAGGGATGGTTGTAGTTGCAGACGGAACTAAAGAAGCAGAACGCCGGCTTGAACGTGTTCTAACATACGATCCAGGGATGGGAATTATTCGTCACGCCGATGCCGGTTACGATGAAGCAATCAACAATGCGAAAAAATATGATGTTAAAATTCCGATGCTATTTTAATTTGCTTAATTCAATAGATCAATAAAACAATAACTATTAATGAGGACACAAAAAATGAAAGCGTTACTTTATTTACTTATTCCGATCCTATTGTTCAGTGGATTCAAATTTCAAGGAAATCAGAATGATTTGGATAATCCCTTCTTTAAGGAATGGACGACACCGTTTCAAACTCCCCCGTTCGACGAAATAAAGATTGAACATTATCTGCCCGCATACGAGGAAGGTATAAAACAGCAAAAGGAAACAATCGATGCGATCGTTAATAACAAAGCCAAACCGACATTCGAGAACACTATCGCAGCGATGGAAAAAAGCAGTAAGTTCTTGGATAAAGTGGGCGCCGTGTTCTCAAATCTTAACTCTGCTAACACGAATGATGAGATGCAAAAAATTGCCCGCACAATTACACCGATGTTAGCAAAACATAGAGACGATATAAATCTTAATCCAAAACTTTTCGAGAAAATTAAACAAATTTATAACGAAAAGGACAAACTCAAACTCACGACGGAACAAAATACTATTCTTAAGAATTATTACCTTGACTTTGTACGAGGCGGTGCAAATTTGAATAAACAAGGGAAGGAAAAACTCAGAAAAATCAACGAAGAGCTTAGCCTGCTCTCCTTAAAGTTTGGTGAAAATCTTTTGAAAGAAACTAACACTGTCGGATTAGTCGTTGATAATAAAGACGACCTCGCTGGACTTCCGCAGGACGTTATTACCGCGGCTGCAGAAATGGCAAAGTCAAAAGGTCTTGAGGGAAAATGGGCATTCACACTCCAAAAACCAAGCTTTATACCTTTCCTTCAATATTCGGAGAAACGCCATTTAAGAGAGAAACTGTTTAAGGCATATATAAATCGTGGTAACAACAATAATGAATACGACAATAAGAAAATACTTTCACGAATTGCTGCGCTCAGAGTTGACAAAGCCAATTTATTGGGATATAAAACACATGCTGATTTTGTTTTGGAAAAAAACATGGCAAAGAATCCGAAGAATGTTTATAAGTTCCTCCAAGATCTCTGGTTGCCAGCTTTGAAAAGGTCTATTACTGAAGCCGAAGACATGCAGCAATTAATTAATAAAGAAGGAATGAACTTCAAATTGGAGGCGTGGGATTGGTGGTACTATGCTGAAAAAGTAAAGAAGGAAAAATACGACCTTAACGAAGAAATGCTGCGTCCGTATTTCAAAATGGAAAACGTCCGACAGGGAGTATTTGATGTAGCATCCAAACTTTTTGGAATCCAAATCATTGCACGAAACGATATCCAGGTTTATCATCCCGATGTAGAAGTATTCGAGGTAAAAGAAGCCGATGGTAAACATATTGGAATTTTTTACTCCGATAACTACCCACGTGAGAGTAAACGGAGCGGGGCTTGGGCAAGCATCTTCAAAAGTCAGTCAAACATGGACGGTAATTTTATTACACCATTAGTTATTAACGTTGGCAACTATGCAAAACCGATTGCGGGTAAACCTTCCTTAATGAGCTTGGACGAAGTCAACACACTTTTTCATGAATTTGGGCATGCACTTCATAGTTTGCTTTCGAACACCGTTTACCCGTATGCAAAGTCAGTACCGCGAGACTTTGTTGAGCTTCCCTCCCAGATTATGGAAAATTGGGCAACTGAACCAGAAGTTCTAAAAATGTATGCAAAACATTACGAAACTGGTGAACCAATGCCTCAGGTCTTAATTGATAAACTCAGCAACTCACAACTTTTCAACCAAGGTTTTGAAACTGTTGAATACCTAGCCGCATCTTTTTTAGATATGGACTGGCACACACTAACAGATACAGCGCAAAGGGATGTTCCTACGTTCGAGAAAGAATCACTCACTAAAATAGGTTTGATTCCTGAAATTGAAGCCCGCTATCAAAGCACAAATTTTCAGCACATTTTTTCAGGCGGATATTCTGCCGGATATTACAGCTATATTTGGGCGGCAGTTCTTGATGCGGATGCTTTCGAAGCTTTTAAAGAGAAAGGTTTATTCGATAAAGAGACTGCAACCGCTTACCGAAAAAATATACTCGAAAAAGGTGGAAGTGAAGATGCAATGCTTCTTTACAAAAGGTTCAGAGGTGCAGAACCAAAGATTGATGCTTTACTGAAAAGAAGAGGTTTGAATTAAAAACTACCCCTCGGTTTATAGATTAAAAATTGAACCCCGGTCGGAAACGATTGGGGTTTATTTTTACGACTATTTTATAATTCCTGATCCTGCTTTAATTTAAAACGTATCCTTAGTATGCCCTCTACATAACTTGTGGAGACAATACGGAATTCACCAATTTCGCTCGTCGAGGTTACGTGAGCGCCGCTGCACGGACAGGCGTCGTAGTCACCGATTCTTATTATCCTAATTCGTTCGCCCGCATCATTTGGTAATTTACCAAGATTGAATTCTTTTTCCGCATCTGAGCGTCCAATAAATTCTTCGGTAACTTTTAAATCAGATTTTATAACTTCGTTAACTCGCCGCTCGATTTCTGAAATCTCATCAGGTAATAAATCTCTCTGAAAACGGTAATCTATGCGCGATTTTTTCTTTTCAACGTGAGCATTTACGCACCTGCCGCAATTAAACATCCTCACCATTGTTTGGTTTAAGACGTGCTCTGCAGAATGCATTGGATTGTCGTACTGCTTCGCCATTGTAAACTACTCTTTCCACACTACAAAAGCTTGAAATATTTTTGTATTACTCTCATTTATTCCTTCTACGTAGTATTCACTTTTTCGGAAAGAACCTTTATATATTCTTATCCTGTCACCGTATTTAGATTCGCTTAAAAAATTAATCTGCATCGCTGAAATCTTCATTTCCTTATACTGATAGTGTGTGAAGCTGTCCAACACAAACTCGACATACTTAACGTTATTAACGTGTTGGTTAACATCGATATCTGTATAACTAATGGTTTTCTGAGTTATTAATTCTTTAGTTTCAGGTTCCGCAATCTTTCCAGGTACCTCTTCAATTGCTGGTTCAATTTTATGCTGAGGAACTTTGTTCAGTAATAAATCGGGTTTAACCGGGCGCATCGTTTTACTGTCAAGTAATAACCAGGCGGTTGTAGCTTTTCCAACAATTTTATCATTTGAGTTTAAAATTTTAAAATCGCGTAATGCAAAAAGCTTATCGATTCCCTTGGGCCAGGTTTCGATTATAATTTCATTCCCAACATTTAAATAATTAAAAATTTCTATTTTCGCTCTCGATAAAACCCAAAATAATTCTTCTTTAATCAAATCATCATACCCAAACTTTAACTGATTCGCGTTGTTAGAAGCCGCTTCTTGCATGTAATTAAAAACTGAACTGAGTTTTACCAGGTTGTTAAAGTCAACCTCATATGTATGGATTTTATTAGATTCTTGCCAAGGTAGAAGTGCGTTTGTTTCCATATTAGTAAATATCTCTGTTTTAAACTAACCCTGTTTCTTTCTTACCCAAAAATAAAAAACAATGAAGAGAACTCCGATAATGGTTACAGGCAAGGATATGATGAAAAAATTTTGAATCGACCCATACGTTCCGAAATAATATGTTAATATTAGGCTAAGAATAATAAATATTGAACCCGCATGTAAAGGTTTTTTCCAGAAGATTATCAGAACAAATGTCAAAATAAATGACGGTATCAGGTGAATTAAAAAGCTCTTTAATTTTTCAATAGTTGAGGATTCGCCGGAAAAAGAGTCCATTGCAAAAAACGATAACAGCAAAATAAATATTATCGTCAGTACTCTTGGAATCCAGAATAATTTATCAGTGTTCATACAATCCATTATTTAGTTAGACTTAATTTATTAAACAGCAGCACGAATTACAAATATTGGCTTGAATCAATGTTTGCAAAATCCTGAAATAAGCATTACATTTCTGATGATATGGACGACCAATTTTACAGAAAAGAAAACCCGAAATGGCGGAAACAAGAAAGCCGCTTATCAAAGATGTGGAAGAATAAACGATTACGTTGGTTTTTATTGTTCAGTATGGTGTTTATTATCATTGGCTTGTTCAGTAATAAGGGAATATTGCAACGAATACGGCTCGAAAAAGAGAAACAAATGTGGAAAGAAAAAATTGAAACCGTTGAGAAAGAACAAGAAAGCCTAAAAAAAGAATTAAACGATCTAGAGCACGACAAAAACGCAATCGAAAAAATTGCGCGTGAAAGATATGACATGGTAAAAGAAGGCGAAACAATTTATAAACTAAAGAAAAAAGAAGAGTGACAGATTTATTTAAGATAAAAAATACTCCTCAAGCATCAAAAACAAAATTGCCTCCTCTTGCCGAGCGGATGCGTCCAACGACCATCGATGATTTTATCGGACAATATCATTTATTGGGTGAAGGAAAACCGCTCAGACTACTGGTAGCGGAGGACGAGGTCCCATCTATCATATTTTGGGGACCGCCGGGAAGCGGAAAAACCACTCTCGCAAGAATAATTGCTAATCACTCACAAGCCGAATTTTTTCAACTAAATGCAGTGTCATCAGGAGTAAAGGAAGTGCGCGAGGTCATCAAACATGCCGAATCAAACAGCAAACATTTAAACAAGCGAACGATTTTATTTATAGATGAAATTCACCGCTTCAATAAAGCTCAGCAGGATGCTCTACTTCATAGTGTCGAGGATGGGATTATAACACTAATCGGAGCAACTACCGAGAACCCGTCATTCGAAGTTATCTCGCCGCTGCTTTCCCGCTGTAAAGTTTACGTGCTCGAACCGTTAAGTAAAACTGATTTGAACACGATTCTCGATAATGCATTATCTAACGACCTATTATTGAAATCTCAAAAAATTGTATTAGCCGAAAACGTTAGAAATTACTTGATAATGTTGTCGAGTGGCGATGCGCGTATAATGCTGAACGGTATGGAAACTGCTGTAACACTTACCAAGCAAAATGAAGTTGGCAATAAAACTTTGACTGAAAAAATTATTGAGGATGCATTTCAGAAACGATACATCAAATACGATAAAGCCGCTGAAGAACATTACAACATAATTTCTGCATTTATCAAAAGTATACGTGGCAGCGATCCGGATGCCGCTATTTACTGGCTTGCAAGGATGTTAGAAGCAGGCGAAGACACGAAATTTATTGACCCTCGAATGATCGTTCTTGCATCAGAAGATATTGGAAATGCTGATCCGTACGGATTGACTTTAGCTGTAAGTTGTTTTACTGCAGTGGATTACATCGGAATGCCTGAGGCAAGAATTGTACTGTCGCAAACGGCTGCTTATCTTGCTTCAGTTGCAAAGAGCAATGCTTCGTATGTTGCTATCGATGAAGCATTGCGCGATGTTCGCAACCTTCAGCACGATTCCGTCCCGCTCCATTTGCGGAATGCCCCGACAAAACTTATGGAAGAGCTGGGTTACGGTGAGAAATATAAGTATGCGCACGACTACAATGGTAATTTTATAGAACAACAATATCTTCCAGAAAACTTAAAAGGCAAAATTTATTACCGACCGACCGACAACGGGAGGGAAAAAACATTACGCGAAAGGCTAAATCAACTCTGGCAACGCAAGAAAAGATGAAACCGAGAATTACTATCGGAATCGATATTGGGGCTACAACCATTAAAGCTGCTGTGGTGGAATTCAACTCCACTGAGGATAAATTCTGTATCCTTTCCCAGAAAATAGTTGAAACACGCGCACTCGATGGTCCTGATGTCGTAATCAAACAATTGTTTTACGTGATCAACGAATTTCTGAACGAAAATAAGCAATGTGATTTCAGAGGTATCGGAATAGGTACGCCGGGTATCGTCTCACTCGATCGTAGTACGGTGAAAAATCCACCTAACTTTTCTGGTTGGAGCGAAGTTAATTTAGGTGAAGTAATTCACAAAAAATTCAAACTGCCTATAATCGTCGAAAATGATGCGAACACTGCTGCTATAGCTGAGGCGAAATACGGAGCGGGTGCTAATTATAACGATTTTATTTTTCTAATTTGGGGAACAGGTGTCGGCGGTGGAATTATTTTAGACAGAAAAATATATCGCGGACCTACTGGCGGCGCAGGAGAAATTGGCCATATTACCATTGATTATAACGGACCTGTCTGCAATTGCGGAAACCGCGGCTGCATCGAAAGTTATATCGGACAGCGTTATCTTTCGGAGCGCACAAGAAAAAAACTTCAAGCAATCCCGAAAGATTATCCGCCTTCAAAAATTATCGAATTGGCTGGGGATAATCTTAATACGATCGACCCTTCAATTATTTCATTAGCTGCTAAACGAGGAGATAAACTCGCAAAAGAAATTTTATTAGAAGCAGGAACGCTCCTCGGTATTGCAATAGCTTCGATGTTTAACGCTCTCGACCTACGAGTCGCAGTTATTGGAGGCGGAATATCGGCATCCGGAAAACTTGTTTTCGATGCAATTCGATCTTCAGTTCAAAGCAGAGCCCTCAAATCAATCAAACCCGAAATTATAATTATTCCTGCAAAGTTAGGCAACACGGCAGGTATGATCGGTGCTTCAACTTTTGTATTATAAATGAAAATTATATTAAAAATATTTCCAGTCATTTCTCTATTGCTCCTCGCATTTATCGTTACCTCTTTCAGCCAATCACCGAACAGTTTGGATACGATAAATATCGTGAGCAAATTACCAACAGATACTCTCGTATTCACCTTGCGAGATACGGTCATCGCTTCCAGTGGTGTCGATTCTGTAATAAATTACACATCAACTGATTCGATTATTTATTCCATCTCAAATCGTAAAATGATGCTTTATGGAAAAAGTCAAATAAGATACAGGCAAATGAAGTTGTTGTCAGAACGTATCGACATCAACTGGACAACCGCCATCCTTAATGCAACGGGAGTAGTTGATACTTCTGATACTGCAACCGTTCGACTGAAAGGAACTCCGATTATGAATGACGCCGGAGAAGAGTTTAGGGGAGAAGAACTTCTATACAATTTCAAAACTCAGAAGGGAAAAATTACACTAGCTGAAACAAAAGCAGATGAAGGAATTTATTACGGAAGCAACGTAAAAAAAATCGAGAAAGATGTTCTCTTTATTTCCGACGGCAGGTACACAACTTGTGATAAATCCGACCCGCATTTTTATTTTTTCTCACCAAAAATGAAATTATTGGTGAAAGATAAAGTAATTGCCGAGCCGATTTATTTTTATATTTCTGATGTTCCGGTTTTCGCATTACCTTTTGGTGTTTTCCCGATCAAAGGCGGCAGGCGTTCGGGGATCATCGCCCCGGCTTTTGGTGAAAACGCTAACTTTGGTAGATACCTTAGTCACCTTGGCTACTATTGGGCAATGAGCGATTACACAGACGTTGCGCTCCAAACTGATCTATACATGAATGGGAGCTACTTGGTCAACTCGAATTTTAATTATAAGCTCTTGTATTTTTTCGAAGGCGGGGTTTCGGGAACGTACAAACGTTTTATCTACGGTGAAAAAGTTGACCCTGCTTATCAAATACAAACCGGCTACAACGTCAACATCAGACATAACCAAGAAGTTGACCCGACAACGCGAGTGAATGTGAACTTTTCCTTTATGAGCGACAATAATTTCAAGCTAACAAATTATCTGACAGAAGCTCTTCAACAAACCGTGATGTCGAATGCGACCCTGTCAAAGAACTGGGAAGGAACGCCAAACAGTATGACGCTGAACATTTCGCGGATGCAAACACTGACAAATGGACGTATTGATGAAGTGCTTCCTTCAATAAGTTTCAACCGCTCTCAAAGTTATCCGTTTCGACGGAAAAATTCTCTCGGCGAGTTGGCTTGGTATGAACAAATCGGTTATGATTATAGAGCCGGCTTTACAAATAGTCGCGGAAAAATTCCTGTAACAATCCCGGGGATTAAAATTAGTCCGGATGCTCAACCCCGAGAAGTTAGCGACTTCCGGCGCGACCACAGACAATCGCTATCGCAAAACACGAGCATAAGCATCTCTCCTAAGTTTGGCTATTTCAATGTAACACCTAATTTTTCGTTCAGAGACGAACGCACATGGAGCCAATTGAAAATTCCCAAACGAAACGATGTTGACAGCACACTAATAAAAACAACAGAAAAAGATTTTATACCAAGCGGCTTCTTGTCAACTGGGATATCAACGACTACGCGATTGTACGGAATTATTCAACCGAATGTTTTGGGGATTACCGGTTTCAGACATACGTTATCACCGAATTTGGGACTTACATACTCAAAGCAAGTTTACGGTAGGAACATCGGTAAGAAAAATATGATTGCGAATATGGATTTAAGCAATCAGTTCGAGATGAAAACGAAGCCGGATTCGCTTCAAAAAGAAGACAACAAATATCAACTGTTAAATGTGGGTGCTAGTCTTTCATATAATTTTACTGCGGATAGTTTAAATTTTTCGAATATCGGAATCAGTTTCCGTACGAACATCGGCAACCTTCTGAATATCGGAGGAGGGAGTTCCTTCAACCTTTACAAATTTGATAAAACCGCAAACAGAACCGTGAACAGATTTTTGATTAATGAAGAAGGACGGCTTGCAAGGATGGAATATTTTTCACTCAGCTTATCGACTTCGTTAAAAGGAGAGAAAAAAACCGCACTGGCGACTACTGTAGCACAGGATACTGCTCACGAAATGAAAAGCGGTTACTACGGAATGTATGAAAGACAAGAAGCCGATTTCAGTATCCCCTGGAATCTTAGCTTCGGATGGAATTTTTCAGAAGGTTATGTACCTAATGCTAAAAGCCGTTCTGCGAATTTAAACGCTTCGCTCGATTTTAACTTGACTGAAAATTGGAAGTTCCGTTTAGGCGGCAATTACGATCTGATTAGAAAAGAAATTTCCGCGCCAAGCGTGCAAATTGATCGCGACCTGCACTGCTGGGTAATGAATTTTACTTGGGTACCGATAGGAACTTATAAACATTTTCGATTAGAAATCAAAGTAAAGGCTTCGCAACTGCAAGACGTTAAGATAACGAAACAGAGGACAACTTATTGATAAGGATGCTGTCAGATAATCTCTTGATTATTACAAAAAATATCAGATACGTTATTTATCGGTTTCGTTTCACAAGTAGAAAATTTGCCTAAAAACAAGCAATACACCAAAGCACAATTTAATCTCTTCGTATTTTTTGTGCCTCAGATTTAGCTTTGAACTTCGTGATCTTTGTGTTAAAAATTCTTTGCTCTCAAATATTTTCTACATTATTTATCCCGTTTTACAACTTACTTGCTAACACTACAACTCCTTTTACAGTATTAATATTTCCCCCGTTTACATCGAATGCCTCTAATAAAACAACATAGATTCCGATTCTCGCTTTTTGTCTATCATCATTCATGCCGTCCCAAACATATTGCCCGCTCGAGCCACTCGGCTCGTTATTCACAAGCGTGCGTATTAATCTTCCCTTTGCATCAAATATTTTTATCCTCACCATCGAAGTCGTTGCAGGCAAGTCATACGAAATTACAGTATGATCCTCGAAGCCGTCAGCATCCGGTGAGAATGGATTGGGCGTAAAAATCAAAGATGCCGATGCAGAAACATTAATAGCAAAAACACTATTTTTTTTGCCTGGTGTCCCGCCTATCGGATTTACACAGGTGCTCCAGTTTCGCGAATCGTTGGTCGGTAAGTTTGGGTTAATTCTTTCTATTGCTCTCCCTCTTTTGTCATTAATTTCAGGGTTGTGCCATTTAGGCGAATATCTAACACTATCTATTATATATCCTGTTAAATCTTTCAGCACAACGTCATCACCATCGTTGTTCAAACTTAAACTACTCTTTTTAAATATATGCAAGCTGTAACCATTTTCTTGTGTTGCGAGGTAACTGAATTGTTGAAGTATCGACGAATCGGCGGCTAACACTAAAAACTCTCCCGGATTAACAACGATATTCGTACTTCCCAACTTAAATTCATTGGCTTTGCCTGCTGTGTCGGGTGTATCGTGTATTTTCCAATATCTCATTTCAACAGGAAAATTTTCTCTATTATATAACTCAATGTATTCTGACTTACCCGTAAACGGTTCAAACATTATTTCGTTAATAATTAGTGATTTTGGAGGATAGCAAATTTTTATATTACCCGATACTATATTGTCTCTCAATCGCATATCGAGCGGGTAATCAACAACTGCAAGCAGATTTTTAATCCCGTAACCTGGATCATTCCACACAAAATTGATAAGAGTCGAATCTTTATAATTGAGTTGACCGGAATAATTGTAAGATGTAATCAATTCGGTTTCTTCTGGATGTGAATCGGAGTTTAAGTCATTGTAAAGATTGACAGTGAATTGAGATGCTGGATTTTTTCCTGAATTTTTAATAACCGCGAAAATATTTGCTGGCTCACCGGGCAGCGTTCGATTTGAGAAAATTCTGACAGCTTGCAGATTGAAACCAAGCGGTGTTAAATAATTTTGTCGACCCGGAGTTGCACCTGAGGAGTCGGGAGAACTTCCCCAGTTTGTTGAATCGAGCGAGCTTATTTCCGCTTCAACTCTTTCAAGAGATTTTCCGTTTGTGCCGCCCCATCCCGGAGTATAATTTACGCTATCTATATTTGCATTCCGCTGATCGAATAGAACAACAGCATCGCCATTGTTGTTGAAGAGAAATGTCGGTAACGAGGTGGATTGTATAACAGAGGCATTTATATTTTTTCTCTTTTCGAAAAACAATGCTGTGTCTTTTGTGAATACAACATAATCTTTAGGCATTAAAAATAAATCTGAAGACGTAATAATGTATTTAGAAGAAGTATTTCTATTACCCAATTTCCAGTTTTGTAAATTTACTGTATCGTTTGAAATATTAAAAAGTTCAACCCATTCCGGTTCACCGCTAACTGGTGCGAACATTATTTCGTTTATTACAATCGTCCAACGTACGTAACCGGCATATATTGTTGAATATCTTTGATTATTTAGAATATCTTCATCAAATAGATAAATTACTTTCGCGATAAATGAATAATTACCTATCGTTGTCAGGTGATAATTTGTAGTATAAAGAACCGAATCTCCGGAAAGTAATGGCAGATAAAAAATGTTTTGTGAAATCAATTCGGCTGCTTGTGGAATTGTATCACGGTTCTGGTCGAAATAAATTTCAATCGAAAAGTTTTCTGCGGTTTGTTTCCCTTTATTGAGGATTACGGTATTTATATTTACTACATCGCCGGATATAGGTGCAGTGGGATTGAAATATATGTTTTTCATTGTCAGGTCAAATTCTTTCGGAGTTAACGAGTTCTTCTTGCCGGGAGTACATCCTGTGGGATTTGTTGATGTTCCCCAGTTAGATTTTGCGTTCGATTGTCCAAGCGGTTCTATTCTTTCTAGTGATTTTCCTCCGCTGCTTCCTCCCCAGCTCGATTTATAAAAAACGCTGTCGATTATACTTCCACGTTGGTCAAAAATAACAACAGCATCGCTGTCATTGTTAAATGTTGCAATAGCGGGTACAATGAAAACTTTGCCGGGTGTGTTCGGATGAACTTCGAAAAAACTTGATGTATCCTTTGTTATAACTGCATAACAGCCGGATTTTAAAAAATAATTTAAAGCAGTAATGGTTGCTTTTGAGGTAGTTTTACTATCAGATATTTTCCAGTTTTTAAGATTTATAGAATCATTTGTATTATTTGCAATTTCAATCCATTCCGGTTCAGGTGCGGTAGGTTTGTACATAATTTCATTGATAACGATAGAGAAAGGTTTTACTCCAAAAATGATTCGGGTAATATTTTGATTGTTAGCAGGATTTTCATCCCCTTGAATATTAACTCTTGAGATTATCTGAAGCTCGCTTAAAAAAATCCAAGGTATTAAAACAGAAGTTCGCACCGTATCAAATTGCTGGAGGGTGGTGTCAATATTTACTGAGGTAAATAATTCATTCGATTGAGCAACAGAATCTAAATTTGAATCGATATAATAATTGACTATAAAATTATTTATAGTCTGCATCCCAAAATTTTTAATAGTAGCTGTAAGTAAAATCGAATCTCCCATAATTGGAAAGAGTGGTTGATAAGATGTATTTGTAATTCCAATATCGATTGCGGTTTTAGTTGATATGTAAATGTCGTCAAACCTGATAGTACCAGTTGATCCCGTTCCGTTTCCGACGACTCGCCATCTGAATTTTACGTATGATAGATCGTCTAGCGATGATGGGAGTTTAAGCTTTCTTTGAAAATAATTTGTATGTCCCGGATTTTTAAGCGTGTCTCCAATAATTATTATATAATTTAATCCTCCATCAGTCGATGCTTCGAGCAGGAGATCCGAATCGTGAGTACCGGTACGTCGTTCGAAGAATTTGAGTGAATCGACTAATTTTCCCGAAAAATTTATTATTGGTGTAATTAAGCTTTGGCTGATTCTTGCATTTGTTGAAACAACCGCATTAGGCAGTGAATTTACGTTCGAAGTGGTTGTAATAAAGTCGTTTGTACCAGGAGTTCGGTTTTGAGTTGAGATCCATCCTATAGGCAGAGCCGGGTAGACGATATATGAGCTATCAAAATTTTGGATGTAGGGAAATTGCGAGACTTGGGCTGTCGAAAAGACGGATCCAATTATGACTAACAAAGCTAATAATTTCATATTCCACCTCCGTTGTTTTATGTAAATCGGGAGGCGGACTAATGGAATTTAAGATTTTATATTTTAGATTGCAAAATTTTTTCAAATAATTATTCTATTTTAAAAGAACTAATTTTTTCGTTTGAACAAAGGATTCGTGAGTGTTTGAGGTACTTATCGCTTCAAGCCGGTAAAAATATACGCCAGAGGCGTATCCCAGCCCGACAGATGGCTGGCGGGCGCCTTTGGAGGATATTCCCGAACTCATATTTGCAGTCCAATTCTGTTTGTAAGTTCCAGCATCTTGTCGTCCTTCAAAAATATTTGCTACCTTCTCACCGAGTATGTTATAAATAGAAAGTCGAACATAACTCTCTTTTGCTAAAGTATAAGAAATCTCAGTGGAAGGGTTAAATGGGTTGGGAAAGTTTTGAGAGAGTGAAAAATCTAACATGTCTGGCGTAATATCTTTTATATTTGTTGGGCCAATAGGTTTTGCAAGTTCAGTAACAGTCGCTAACATTAGCTGTGCCCCTTTTTTTATTAAACCCGGTCTTAATTTATCGTAAGTGTCGTTAACAGTATGATAATAAGGGTCGGCGCCACCCCAGATTTCTTCTGCTGTTGCTTCGGCAACATCCAGTGCATCGTAACCTGCTAATGCGAACGGTCCGTAATCGCTGGCACCCGTATTATCAATTATCGGCACCAAGGTCAATCCGATTCCGTATCGTTGGTTGAAAGCGATAGCAGAGTCTATTAATCGGTTGTAAGTTAGATAACTGCCGATTACCAATCTTGAAGTATCGGATGTCGTAGGATAACCGATCATATCGCCGTTCACAGCGCCGATAATATTTCTGTTTTCTTCTTTTGCTTTAAATGCGTAATAATCGCTTCCGTACATTCCAAGCTCTTCACCCGAGACTGCTAAAAACTTAATCGTATTTTCGAATTGAAAATTTTTACACAACCGTGCGGCTTCCATTACGGCGGCAGTTCCGGTTCCATTATCGTTTGCACCGGGTGCGCTAACGTAAGGATTATTCGAATAAGAGTCGTAGTGGGCAACAATAACGCATTCTTTTTCGGGTGAAACCGAACCTAATATTGTCGCAACAATATTATCGGAAATATGTGTGAATTGTGGTGGTAAGTTTGATGTTTGGCGTTTCCAATTTAGCCCGCCGTTCGTGGATGTATATAAATTACCCGCAGACCCGCAAGCTGTTATTCGATTGTTGCTGAAAGCTTTTATGTTTGTGAATTTTGCATTCCATCCCTGATGATTGTATTGAATGAACCAATTGTCACCGCCATTAGTTGTCTTGAAAACCAATCCCGCATAATCGGCAATCCATCCAGTCGATGAATCAATAAAAGACACGCCTCTTAGGATAGAGTCAGCTGAAACTGGTGGATTTATCTTAATCCAACTTGTTCCGGCGTTTGTTGTTTTTAATATAGTTTTACCATCACCGACTATCCACCCTTTTTGATTATCGATAAAAGTAACTGCCCGTAGGTAACGTGTAAGTCCTGAAGGCGGACTTTGTACGCCCCAATTTAATCCACCGTTCGTCGTGCTAAGAATAGTCGCATTCGTACCGACAGTCCAGGCATTTTGTGTATCAACAAAAAATATTTCTCTTAATGTTTGCGTTGTCCCCGATGTAATTGACGTCCAGTTTGTTCCTCCGTTTGTCGTTCTTAATATTCTCCCACTTGCACCGACGATTAAACCGAGTTGGTCGTTTACAAAACTGACATCGTACAAAGCACCTGTTGCTGTGCTGGTCTGTGTATTCCAAGTTGTGCCACCGTCAGTGGTTTTACGAATTGCACCTGAGTTCCCAACAGCCCAACCGGTTAAGCTGTTGACGAATTCAACTCCAAATAAATCTACCGTAGTGTTGCTTGTGTTGGTTTGCCAACCCTGGCCTCCGTTTGATGTCTTAACAATCATACCTTGTGAACCGACAATCCAGCCGGTGTTTTCATCTACAAAATCAAGGTCGTAAAGTGTCCTCATACCGAATGCGTAATTGTCGAACTCTGCTTGGAGTCCCCATCGTTTGAATTGGTTGTATATATATACTCCTGCGGAATCTTGCTGCGGTGTGTATTCATATCTTGTCCCGAAATTTTGTAATGCAAGGATTTGAGTACGCAAACTGTCAGTTGAAACAGAATTTACCATTTGTGAAATGTAAGGATTTGCCAAGCCGACATTTTTTGGAATTGGAGTACGCACATAATTTTGTTTGGGCTTACTTATTACTTTGAATTCATATTCACCGGATCGAATAGAGTTGAAATATTTTGAAGCTATCTCTGCCATAACACCGTTATCGCTAAAATGTCTTATGATAATAAATGGAAATTGTTCTGTTAATGATTCTATGTTTTGATTTTCTTTTAGGTTGAATTCAACTAAATATGAGTTGTTGGTTTGACCTATAAGTTGAAGAGAAAAAATAATTAGAAGCGTTAGTAAAATGTATCGAGTATTCACGTTAAAGTCCTTTTGGTTTGTGAAGATTTATGCTTATTAAATATTACAAAAATAGGGTTAGAAATCCAAGTTTTATCATTAAAACATACAGATACGGGCTGGGAAATAAAGGATATTCTCGTTTTTGTGATGTGAATCAGAGATATTTTTACTTCTATTGATATTTGCATTTCGTATGAGTATATTTTTTCAAAGATAAGATTACTATCAATAATGTTCTGAGAAATATATGCTAAAAAATATTAGCTGTAAAAATTTTTCTCTAATAAGTGTTATACTATTAACAGTTATCTCGTTTCAGTGTAATTTTAAGAAGCCAATCGCTCCGACTTGGGATGTACAAGCAAATTTTCCCCTCATCAACCACCCATATACGCTCGATTCACTCATCAGCAAAGATACTAGTATAATTCAAATAAATCCTACTAATGGATTTTTATCTTATTCATATTCAAGCACTACAATATTTGATAGTGTCGGTGATAAAATAAAATTAAAACCCGAAGAACCTTCGCCATTTTCGATATCTGTAGGAGCTATTCCCATTACAAACATTCCTGATGTATCGCTTAATATTCCTAATCCGAGTCCTGGTATTACTGCCGGAACAATTCCGCCGGGAAATCTTTTTCCAGTTTCTGCACTACTACCAAGTTATGATCAATTCGATTATCTTGTCTTCCAGTCAGGTATCGCTAAGCTGACTATTCAAAATGATTTGTCGATTGCCCTTGTCTTTAATAATCCGATTATATTTAGAGACACAGAAAATAACATAATCGGACCTTTCGTCATAGATTCAATTTCATCGGGTCAATCAAAAACAGATTCGTTCAATTTAGCCGGTAAGAAAATTTTGAAAACCTTACAGATAGATACGGTTCAATTATCAACACCTGGCGGAACTATAATTACAAGACCTGATAACCTGTTCGGAATAACTTTAAGTTTACGCAATATAAAAATCGATAGTGCGAGGATAAAGATTCCACCCACGCAAATATTACGACGAGATAGCTCACAATTCGTGGTAGATACATCTGCATATCCTTCTAAATTAAAAATAGCTACTTTTAAAACAGGTAAGTTCAACTTGTTTGTAACAAATAATTTAGACTTATCGGTAAAATTATCGCTGAAACTTCCGCAGCTTGTTAAAAAAACAACCGGTCAAAAATTTGATACAACTATCATTGTTAACAGACAAGGTGACCCAAATTCTACGTCATCAATAATGATTGACCTTGTTGATGTTTATGAATTCCGTTCACCGATACCGACTAATATAATCAATTATTCAGCTTCTTTCGACCAGATTAGCGCAAACGACGATAGTTTGTACTTTAGAACATTTAGTTCTTCTAGTAAAATTATTTTTTCGTTAGTTATTCATCCGCCGCCGAACGATGTCTTCACAATCAAATATCTTGAAGGAATTGTTAAGCCAACCACAATACCTTTCGATACTTTGTTAAAGATAAAACTGGGCGACCTACCGACAAAATTTTCCGTTGACAGCTTGCGGCTCCCCGATGCTAAATTTATATTGAAATTAAAATCACCAAACATTCAGTCGAGGGTGGAAGGAAATTTATTACTCGATTCCAACTCTCAATATTCTATTTCTATTCCGCCTACTTTGCTTACTGCAAATGATACATCCGATATCATGCTCAGCGGAGACAATGTTGTATCAACAATAGCACGATATATATCAACGCATAAAAATCTTCCTAACTCGTACTATGTAAACGCCATCGGAACTATCAACCCGAATTACAATTCAGGGTCAATCTCGAACACGGATAAGATAGGGGGAAGAATAATTTTCGACATACCTCTTAACGTTGGGATTCGTGGAGGAATAATTCGCGATACCGTTGAGATGGAGGATGCAAAAAACGACGACGGCAGCAAATTTAACCTCGATTCAAATTTAGTGAACAGGATTCAAAGCGGGTTGCTTCATTTCACATTTAAGAATGGAATTCCGCTCGGACTTAGGGCGTCCATTATTCTTTTAGATAAAAATAAAAATGTACTGCTAATTTTACCAAGTACAGGTCCTACAATAGTTAGTTCTTCGCTCGTTCGGATCGACGGATTTTCGGGCAATGCGGTAGAATCAAAATCCATCGTCCCTCTAAATAAAACCGAAATAAATAATATTAACAAAGCAAAATACACTGTGCTGGAGATAATGCTAAATACTCCTTCATCTTCGCAATCAGTAAAATTCAGAAATACTGACTTGATCAATGTACGCATATTCGGCAATTTCAAATACAGAGTAGATACGAATGAGGACCGAAGATGAAACAGATTATAATCGCGATACTGTTATTCGTTTCTACCGGAAAAATTTTGGGCGGTGGAGAAAGAACGAATTTGCAAGGAATAGGAATGGCTAGAACTTCCACAGCCGTCGCCCGCGGAATCGATGCAATCGGAATCAACCCCGCAAACCTCGGTTATCCCGATAAGGGAACTGTTACTTTCAATATTATTAACTTCGGAACGCACATAGGTACAGACTTTTTTGATATTGGCTTGTACAAAAAGTATTTTACAGGCAACGATACTGGGGGTGCGGTTTATCTAACAGACGGGGATAAACTTAAAATATTAGAAACATTTCCTTCGAGTGTTGCACATACTAATTTTGATTTTGAGTTAAAGTTATTTTCACTTTCATTTCAAATTCCAAAAGTCGGCGGATTCGCATTGAGTGTGATTGAGCGTGCGGGATTCAACTTAAAAATTCCGAAAGACTATGTTGAATTAATTCTTTACGGAAATCCATTAGGAAGGCACCATGATTTCAGCAAAACATATTTTAATGTGTTGTGGCTTAGAGAATACGCATTATCTTATGGAAGACGGACTCCACGTTTTGTTTTTACCAAATCGATGACAGCCGGTTTCACAGTAAAGCTGATACACGGCTTTGGAACGGCTGACGTTTTTCACAACGATTCTTATTTTAGAACCGATGAAAACGCAGCTCTATCGTATCGTGTAGATGTTCGAGCCAAAGCTGCCGGAACCGATATGTTTGCCGAAGACACAGCAAAACAAAATTATTCTCCATTCCCGAGACCTGCCGGTACGGGGGTTGGATTTGATTTAGGGGTTTCGGGATTTGTAATTGATGAGTTGAGTTTTGGCATCGCACTCGTTGACCTTGGTTCTATTAATTGGACTAACAACACGAGAGAGGTTACGGCTTATTCAACTCATACAATCGATGACCCGTTTGCCGGGAATCAATTAGACACTCTAGAAAATGCTGTCAAAACGAAGAACAGAAAAATATCTGGATTCTCGACAACATTACCCACTGCATTACGGTTAGGCGTAGCTTATCAATTTAATAAATCTCCGTTAGCTGGAGCTAATTTCCCGGGAGAATTACTTTTTGCATTCGATTATCATCAAGGATTCAATAACGTAGCCGGTAATACGACTGCGCCTCGTTTTTCATTGGGTGTAGAATATAAACCGTGGAAGTGGTTGCCCATCCGCACAGGGTTATCAGTAGGCGGTACCGACCGATTGAATATGGGGCTCGGTTTCGGGTTAATGTTTGGTGGTTTTAATGTGGAATTCGCTTCAGAAAATTTCGGCGCTGTATTTACTCCAAACGATTTTAAGCGGTTGTCTCTTTCATTCGGAATGAGGGTGAGAATCTAAACAATACGTTGCTGAATTGTCATTGCGAACGTAGCGAAGTAATCTCACACACGATTAATTGGAATGTAGGATTGCTTTGACACTGCATATTTCGCAATGACTCCATTCTGGTATTCGGCAATCGGCTCCTAAAGTATCATATCCAACCCTTTAACTGTTGAGCGCACAAAAACATTTTCAACAATTGAAATTGAGGATAACCGTCTCTATAGTCCTAAATTCTATCCTTTTCTCGTTGCTACGCTCGTCAGAGTAAGTCGTCAAGACGGAATCATTTCATCTTCTCTATTGAACTAATCTCTCGCAATAAATCTTTTTTGGTAAACTTCTGCTTGCTCATAACAGTCGCGACGAAACCTTCCATCTTTTCACGAGTTTCATCATCCACTTCCATTGATGTGAGTATAATGATCGGCATATTTCGCGTAACAGGGTTTTGGCGCATCTGATAAGCAAGGTTGAAACCTGAGATCTCCGGCATTATTAGGTCAAGTATTACGAGGTCTGGCTTTTCCTCGATTGCCATTTTCAATCCCTCTTTACCGTTGTAAGTTTTTACTACGTCGTAACCCTCCGGTTCGAGTATTACTTCTATTAACTCTATTACCGTCTTATCGTCGTCGATAATTAAAATCTTGGGGTGTTTTCGTTTTCCCGACATTTTTAAGGGTATTCGTTTAATTGTCGAAAGTAAATCTATTTTATTTACCGGCTTGACAAAATAATCGACCGCTCCTAAACTAAATCCAAGCTTTTTCTCGTCAGTTATAGAAATTATAATAATTGGGATGTCCTTACAGACAGGATGGCTTTTTAGGTCTTTTAACACCTGCCAACCATCTTTCAGAGGTAGCATCAAATCCAGCGTGATGATATGGGGTTTTAGTAATTTCGCTTTTTCGAGACCCTCTATCCCGTCGGCGGCAACTTCAATACGATAGCCCGCATCGCGCAAATACATTTCTAACAATTGAGTCGCTTGTTTATTGTCTTCAATTATCAATATTAACGGTTTGTCTGCCGCCTCCCTCGTCTGGGAAGAGATTCCTTCAGTAATTTCTTTGATTGTATTCTGGTTTTTTTTACGAATTTCTTCCTCATTTGAAGATAATAAAACATTCTCAATACCTAACACCATAGGAATCCGTAATGAAAAAATTGTTCCCTTTCCCCATTCGCTGTCTACGTTTATTTTCCCCCCGTGCAGCTCAACTAAACGTTTGGTGATAGCTAACCCTAATCCGGTTCCTTCTTTTTCTCCCTTCAAGTTATTGGCTTGCTGAAATGGCCTGAATAGTT
>JBBINX010000011.1:0-38557 GCA_037443685.1 Ignavibacteriales bacterium | reverse complement strand
TTTCATGCCAAAGCGAAATGATAAACCAAAGTTCCTTTGTGCCAACGGTGACGAGGGTGAACCGGGGACATTCAAAGATCGGCAAATTTTTGAATTCAATCCACATCTTTTCATTGAAGGTTGTCTAATAGCAAGTTTTGCAATGGGTATTAATGTAACGTACATATATATCCGAGGTGAGTACAAGAAGTGGATCGACATCTTACAAAGGGCTATCGATGAAGCGTATGCCAAAAATTATATAGGTGAAAACATTTTAGGTACAAGTTTCAGCACTGATATCTATATACATCGCGGAGCCGGCGCCTATATTTGCGGTGAAGAATCATCTTTGATGAACTCTATTGAAGGAGAACGGGGATACCCAAGAGTTAAACCACCTTTTCCAGCTCAGGTCGGTTTATGGGGAAACCCGACAAACGTTAATAATGTTGAAACGCTTTCGTGTGTTCCGTCTATCATCCGAAACGGTGGTGAATGGTTTTCAAAAATTGGCGTTCCAACTCATCCCGGAACGATATTGTTCGGCGTTAGCGGTCACGTAAACAAACCAGGAGTTTATGAATTACCAACCGGTGTACTTTTAACAGATTTAATACACAAATATGCTGGAGGCATAATAGACAATAAAAAAATTAAAGCTGTTATTCCGGGTGGTTCTTCTGTTCAGTGGCTTTTGGGTGATGAGCTCGAAGGAATTAGAATGGATTTGGATTCACTCAAAGCAGCTGGATCTGCCATCGGAACTGGCGGTGTTATCGTGATGGACGAAGATACTAACGTTCTCAAAGTTCTGAAAAGAATTTCACACTTTTATCATCACGAATCGTGCGGACAATGTACACCGTGCAGAGAAGGAACAGGATGGATGGAAAAAATATTAGATAGATTTTTACGAGGTGAGGGCACACTATCGGATATTGATTTACTTTTAGATGTGGCAAATAATATTGAAGGGAATACAATTTGTGCTCTGGGCGATGCAGCCGCTTGGCCTGTTCAATCTGTGATTAAAAAATTTAAAAGTGAATTCACAAACCGAGTAAGAAAAAATCCAATCGAAAAAATAGTTGTTAGCTACCCACACTACACAGCTCAATGAATAACTAACATTAGACAAAGATAGTTGATACAAGTGCACAATTCGGAATCCTATCATCAAATTTTAAACAAATTATAAATTTTAATTCTTTAAATGAGACCATTTCACATCATTTCGGAATTAGTGCTTCGAATATGTGTGAATATAATGTATAAATACTATAGGGAGAAAATATGAGTTGGATTTTTGGCTTCTTTAGTAAAAATAATATTGCAAACTTAAATATAGATTTTCCATCAATTCATCTTCCCACCTTATATCAAACTAAAAATGAAAAATTATATATTGCAACAGGAGGATTAAAAGAAACTTGCCTACACGGGTCATTTTCAGACATAATTGAATTGAAAATGGAAAATGGTTGGATTGTTGCGGGTGTGGGTATTGAATTACATTCCGACAGTTGTAGGTTACTATCTTCCCTCGATTGGCAATCGGTTTTATCATCTCCCATACCAGATTTTAATAATCTGGATGGGCATTTTATTATTGTTCGTTGGCAGGAAAACAAAATAGAATTTTTCAACGATCAACTTGGATTAAGAACTATTTACTTTTATAAATGTGATGAAGGAATTGCTTTTTCAACAAGACTTGATTGGATTGCAAAACTTATTAAATCTCCATCAATCGACTTTGAAGCATTCGGACCTCGTTGGCTGACTTTCAATCAACTTTCACATCAAAGTTTTCTGTTCGAAACAACTCGCTTGCCTCCCGGTGGTTCGGCTGTTTGTACGTCTGACTCATTGTCGATTCAAAAATCAAATTGGCTTCCAAATGAGTCGAAATATTCAGAACGTTACTTTGAAAATATGGTTTCTGCTTTAATTAATCCCCAAAACATTGAAGATACTTCGATTACGTTCGGACTTTCTGGTGGATTAGATTCGCGATTTCTTTTGGCAATATTTCTGCATAACCAAAAGAAAATCAAAATTCATAATTGGGGGCATCCACAACATCCTGATGTCGAAATTGCTCAAAAGATAATCAAACAAGAAAATCTTGAAAGTACATACATTGAGCAACCGATACCGAGTGCAGATGAATGTATTACTCTTTTGCGTGAATATGAAAGTCATACTTGTATGAATGAACCCGCCTCATCAATACTTAAATTGAGATATTATTTAAAATTACAGTTGCATAACAAGTTAATGATAGATGGTGGATTCGGTGAAATCGCAAGACGAATACATTTGAACCGTATAATGTATAAAGGCAGAAAAGCATTACGAAGTGGGAATCCGCAATCTCTGCTTCCATTCTTAGAATTAAAAAGAGGTAATATATTTAATGATGATACTTTACGATTGATGGAAGAGGGAAGTAAAGCACAAATTGAAAGTGTATGGGAAGATATGCCGCCGATAAATGAAATGGGAGAGGAAAATTTTATCGAACTTTTCGCGATTCGTACACGCGTTCCCAATTGGGGAACATTTGAGCAAAGTCGATTGGATTGTGATATCCTAAACTATATGCCGTTGGTTCAGCCATCATTGTTACATAAAATTTTTCAAATTCCCATCAGTGAAAGAATACACGGGAAATTATTTAAAAGTTCAATTTATAAACGTTACCCTTCCCTAGCGCGTTTCCCCTTAGTGAGGGGAAATCTGACTCACCCTTTCAATCTTAATTCTTTTCAAGCATTTGCGTGGACTAAAATAAAATCTAAGATGCGATTAGGATTCATCAACCCTCTTCCGTTTTTATTTTTGGATCGTTTATCCGAATTTATTATGGATACGGTTCTCTCTGAAAGTGTAAAATCTTTTTCGGCTTATAACTACCCTGTATTATTAAAAAAAATTGAAGATTATTATTCGGGTAAAAAAGAATTACAAACTCAAATTGATTGGTGGTTATCTTTCGAAATTTGGCGTCAATCTATTTATTCGAAATAAAGAGAATCTCTCCCGGAGCTAATTGTTCAGAGCCCCTCGCAAAACCCACCGACGTAATCCATCGGTTTGATTTTTATTTAAAGGTGGCTGGTCTGGAGGCATACGAGGAATTATTCTGCCTTCTACACGTTGAATTAACGGACTCGCATCTGGCTCTCCTCTATAAACGATCCTATTTGTAGAATACATAAAGTTGTTGTAATATGTCAAACTAAATCCTCTAACACCTTCTGTATCATCACCATGGCAGCCGATGAAAGCGCAAGCTGCATTAAACAACGGTTGAACGTGGTTTTCATAACTAACAGTGTCAGGGAAGAAGATACTAGAAGAGTCGGGATTTTCGTCTTTACAAGAAAACAAACCTACACCGATAACTAAGATTGCTGCGAATGTAAATATATTATGTTTCATAACGTATGAAAAATAGTGAAATTATTATTGAATATCAATTAACAGTACATAATTAACAATACATTTGAAAAATATTTTTTGTAGATTTAAATTAAAAATATAGTTAACAATCAAAAGGATTTTAAATGAGCAAACGTATTGAAGAATTCCAAAATTTTAGAAAAAAAATGAACGACCGCATTCTAAGCGTAGATAACCGGACAATAAAACGTTTTTTTGGCGTTGATACACTAACTTATGAATCGGGGAAATTAGATGCTAAAACCAAAGAGATGTTGGGACTTGTGGCTTCTATGGTGTTACGGTGCGACGATTGCATATCATACCATATAATGCAATGCAAAGAAGAAAGCGTAACAGAAGACGAGATGTTCGAAATCTTTAGTGTAGCCCTCACAGTAGGTGGTTCAATTGTAATTCCACACCTCCGACGGGCTGTGGCATTCATGGATGAGTTGAATGAGAAATAATCAGGTTAGATTAGTTTCTTTTTAAAAATTTTATTAGTATACTATACATAAAATATGAATACAACAACTCAAAATAAATCAAATATTTTCGATATTCTCCTTTTAAATAAGGAAGAGATTATAAGTTATGGAGCAAGACGGTTGGGCTTAATTGGCTCGTTCATTTGTGATGAGCAAAAAGGATCCAACGACATTGATTTTTTTGTAGAGTTTATCCCAGGTAAAAAAACGTACGATAATATTATCAATTTAGTTTACTTTTTGGAAGAATTGTTTGGTAAAGAGGTTGAGTTAGTAACACCTGAATCACTTATTCCCTACCTAAAACCTTACATTGAACGAGAAATAGAGTATGTCACTTTCACAAATTGAGTATTTGAAACACATTCTGGATGAAATCGATTATTTACTAAAACACTCAAAAGGATTATCTCTTGATGAATTTGTAAAGGATGAAACTTTACAGCGAGCATTTGTCCGAAGCTTGGAGATTCTTGGTGAAGCGACTAAAAAAATAAGTTCGGAAGTAAAAGCCAAATATCCTGACGTTAAGTGGAAGGTCATTGCGGATAGAAGGAATAAACTGATTCCTGATTATTTTAGTATGGGATATCGTTACCGTAAAAATTCCTATCCTTAAAAAACATATCGAAGATATTATTCATCGCGAAAAACAATTATAAACAGCTAATGAAACATCTCTGGTTATTATTTTTTCTCTCATCAATATTTTGTAATATATTATTTACCCAATCGGCAGGCACTACGCAATACCCGAAACATGAAGTCCGCGCTGTGTGGTTGACCACTGCTGCGGGAATGGATTGGCCGAGGACAACTAATGTAGAAGAACAGCAACGCTCGATGTTAGATATTATTCAAAAGTTAAAAAAGGCAAATTTTAACACAATATTTTTTCAAGTTCGTGCGCGCGGCGATGCAATGTACAAATCAAAATTCGAACCTTGGTCAGACAGACTCACCGGTACACTCGGAAAAGACCCCGGTTGGGATCCTCTAAGTTTTTTACTTCATAACGCACATGCAAATGGTTTCGAAGTACACGCATGGTTTAATACATTTCGAGTCGCTAACGGTATTAAAAATAGTGTAGGTGATAAAAAACATATAATAGAATCCCATCCGGATTGGGTAAAAAAATACAATGGAGAAATTTGGCTTGACCCGGGAATTCCAGAAGTCAGAGAATATAATCTACGCGTTGCTATGGATTTAATCCGTAATTACGATATTGATGGGATTCATTTCGATTTTATCCGTTATCCTGGAAAAGACTACGCTGATGAAGAATCATATCGTTTATTTGGTAAGAAAAAAAATAAAGATGAATGGAGACGCGAGAATGTTAATCAGTTTGTCAGAGAAATTTACGATTCAGCGATTGCGATAAAACCTATGCTAAAAGTCGGTTCTGCACCTATTGGGGTTTATAAAAATTTAAAGAATGCTGTCGGTTGGCAATCGTATTCAGCGATTTATCAAGATTCGCGCAGGTGGTTAGAAGAACAAAAGCACGATTACTTGGCTCCACAAGTTTATTGGTCTTTAGGTACGAAACCCGGCGATCCTGACTTCGCTACAATCACAAAAGATTGGAGTGAAAATTCTAAAGGACGACATATATATATCGGAATAGGTGCGTATAAACCGGAGGTATTTCAACAACTCCCCCTTTTGATAGATGTAACACGACTCTACGGCAACGAAGGGAATTCTTTTTTTAGGTACGAACACATTAAGGAGAATCTCATGTTGGGTAGGAGATATTTGTATCCAGCAAACATCCCCCCGATGAAGTGGAAAGATAGCATCCCACCTAATCCGCCGCGTGATTTACAAGTGAACGAAATAAGTCCCAATACGTTCAAGCTAATATGGAAATCTCCTCTCCCGGCAGTAGATGAAGATATTGTAAAATATTACAACATCTATCGTTCGCCTGTAAAACCGGTTAACATTAATGATCCTGCAAATATTTTAGCGATTATTCCCACTGATGAAAATTCGTATTTAGACATAATCGAAAGACCGAGGTCGGGACATTATTATTACGTTGTTACAGCGTTCGATAAAGGAAACAACGAGAGCTCGCCAGCGAGTGTTCAGGAAATAGAAATTACCCCAATAGTGCAGTTACCCAAAAAGCTTACATCCAAATTTCCTCTTGCTTATCTTTTGAAGAAAAACCAAAAAACACTCTACGTCACATACGAAGTAGAGCAGAAGGGTAACATTATCCTAAAAATTCAAAATGATCAAAAAACAAATGCACAAATAATAGTTGACGAGATAAAAGAAGCTGGACGTTATATTATTGCAGTTTCTACATTAAATTTGAGTAGCGGGTCTAATAACATAATTTTAGAAGCAGGAGGTTTTTCCTACTCGCATTATGTGAGATTAGATTAAAAAGTAACTACTCACCACCCTTAATCGGGACAAAATAAGTAACAAAATTACCAGAATACAAAAACTCATAAATAAGCGTTTTAGTGTAACTTCGTACTATTGAGTTTTAATGCTTGCTGTTTAGAATTTATTTAAATGTTGTATTGGAGAAAACAGGAAGATATTAAAGCCACAGAAGTTATGTGTTTATTCGATTTGAAGTAGCCTAACCAAGTATAAGCTCAGATTGGGGGCGTAAGTTACCAATACTAGCACAACCAGGCGAATTGCGATATAAGGAAGTGTCGAAGTATAAATTTTTGTAATCGGTTTTTCAAACCTATAACTTGCGATGAAAAGATTTAATCCGACAGGCGGAGTTACATAACCGATTTCGAGATTCATCAAAAAGATTATTCCAAGATGAACCGGGTCAACACCGTAAGCGAGTGCGATCGGAATTATTAGTGGTACGACTACAATAGTAGCCGAAAAAATATCCATCATCATTCCTACGATGAGGAGAAAGATGTTTAACAAAATTAAAAATAATATTTTACTTGTTATCAATTCACCAATTATTGTGAACAACTGTTTCGGAACTTCAGCATCAATCAGATAATTCGTTAAACCAAGCGCTGTTCCCAATATGATGAGAATTGCACCAACCAAGACCATACTCTCTTGCATAATTTTGGGAATATCTTTGAATAGTTTTAAATCTTTATAAATAAAAACTTCAACTACTAAGACGTAGAATGCTGTAACTGCGGCGGCTTCTGTAACGGTAAACAATCCCCCATAAATTCCTCCGATGACAAGAAAGGGAAGCGGGATTTCCCAAGCTACATCTCTGGCAGCAATCAAGACATTTGCAATATCAAATTTAGTTTTAGGAACGCTCGCTTTGACTCCAAATTGGATGCTATATATCGCAAGTATTATTAGCAGGAACATCCCCGGTATAAAACCAGCAACGAATAGTTTGTCGACACTTATCTTTGCAACTACTGCATACAATATAATTGGCAGACTTGGTGGAAACATTAATCCTAAACTACCAGATGTTGTCATTAGGCCGAGTGAAAATTTTTCGGGATATTTTTCTTTTAGTAAAATCGGATAAAGCAAGCCTCCGAGGGCTATTATCGTAACGCCCGATGCGCCTGTAAAAGCTGTAAAAATGGCGCAGGAAATAAGAGCGACTACAGCAAGACCACCCGGTATCCAACCGAACAATGCCCGAGCAAGTGCGACAATTCTTTTAGGGGAATTACTCTCAGCTAATAAATATCCGGCAAAAGTAAAAAATGGGATAGCTATAAGTGTCGGTGTATTTGCCAACCGATAGAGTTCCACGATGACTGCCGATGAATCGATTTGCGCCGAGTGAAAAGCAATCAACGATATTACACCAATGATTGAGAAGAGCGGCGATCCAAAAAAAGCTAAGAGAATCAGGGCAAGAATAATCAGAATTGTTTCCATCAATGAGTTTCCACAACCTTTTGGTATCTTAGCATTTCGGTCAGGTAGTAGATTGCATTAATAAGAAATCGGAAAATCATTAGTCCAAATCCGATAGGGATTATTATTTGAATCCACCAAGAAGCAATTTCGAAGTTGCTGATAGTTAAGATGACTGTTTGAGCATCCTTTTCGTCAAGTAAAAATTTGTAAGCTGCGTTCATTAAAGCGTACGAGACACCTGCGGCAAAAATATTTGTGAATATATTAACAACAGATTTACTCTTATTAGAAAGCAGACGGCTGAAGACATCGATGTTTATATGCTTTTTTTTTTGAGTGGCAATCGAAGCACCTATGAAACAAATCCATAGAACCATATGCCGTAAGAGTGGGTCAACCCATAAAATTCCTGTTGAGAAAATATTTCTCAAAATCACTTGTAGAAAGGCGAGAAGAATCATCACCATTAAAAGGGTTCCAATTAAACCTTTTTCAGCAAACGCGATATAATTGCTAATACGCTCTAAGAAATTCATTGGGACATCTTAGTTTTAGATTTCCGGAAATCTTCGATAGTTTTTTCGATGCGATTCAAGAACTCTTCGGTGTAGAGTTTATTTACAAGAGTTCGGCGGGCTTTTCTACCGCTTTCTTCGTATTCTTCAACCGATTTTTGAGACACCGGATCAGAAAATTTTATTCCATGCTTTTTAAGAGTCTGTAGCGCTTTTTCGTTGTCTTTACGGCTAAGTTCGGTCAGCTTTGCCATATATATTTTGCCGTTTCTTAAAAGTATTTCCTGTAGATCAGGTGGAAGTTGATTGTACATTTTTTTCGAGATAACAACAGCACCAGCGGCGTCGGCAAGCGGTAGTGAGAAAACGTGTTTAACGCGAGTCCACCATTGTAACCCCAAAGCAGCTAACGGTGATGTATAAACACCATCTATTAATTTGGTTTGCAATGACGTTAATACATCTGTAACTGAGAGTGGTATCGGACTAATATCGAGAGATTTGAAAGCTGCTTCGGCAATAGGATCACCTTCCCACATCCACATCTTCACGTTTTTCATATCTTCTTTTTTTGAAATCGGTGTGTTCGTAAAAACATAGACGAAACCAACTTCAGCCCAACCGAGCAACATATAACCACCTTCATCGAAGGCAGAGTGAAAATCTTTTTCGAAGGTCAAATAAATATGATCGACTTCCTCGTAAGATTTAAACAAGAAGGGTGAATCAAGGATTCTCACTTTTGGTGCGATTTCGCCGATACCGACACCCGTGATCCCCGTACTATGCAATTGTCCAAGTCGGATTTTTCGAAGTATATCCTTTTCGTCACCTTGAACTCCGCCAGCGTATATTTTAAAACCTAATCGTCCACCACTTTCTTTTCTGATTGCGGTGTCATATTCTTTCATGATGTTCATCCAAGTAGTACCCTCGGGAGCTAAGGTGGCAAATTTGATCGTAAATTGTTGTGAGAGAGATTCAGAAATAAAAATTACTAAGAGTAGAAATATATACCGTTTCAAGAGATATCCTTTAAAATAATTCGTTGATTAAATTCCGTAAATAAACAGCTTTCTTTTTTGCAATTGCGTTCGAAAGACGTGCCTCGGGCAAAATATCGATCGATGCTTTATCTACATTATCGAGTAATTCGTTGAATAGTTCTTGATTTTGTACTTGAACTGCATAAGTTCTCGCATAATATACATAGGTCATCAGAAATTTGCCTTCATTGATTGCCAGACATTTTTCAAAATTCTTTTTTGACTCATCGCTATTTCCACCTAAGAATTGAGGTCTACTACCGTAAAGTGTTCCGAGAAAGAAATAAGCTCCTCCGTAAAAATAATTTGGGTCTTTTTCTGTTATGTATTTCATCATAGTTTCCACTTTGGGCAAATCAGCGAGAGCATCGGGGTCAGTGAGCGAGAGACTGATATAACTTCCCCAACTGATGGCTGTCCAGAAAACCGCAGGCACATATTCATTTGGTAAAGAATGAAGCGAGGAGGCAAAATAATCTGGATTACTGTTTAGTGCTTTAGTAAAATTCTTGTTAGTATTTAAGAACCTCATACCGTAATCTTTTGCTCTTTTGTAAAACAGTCGAGCGGTTTCGGGATTGTCGTCCTCAACAAATCCGATTGTGTAGCTTGAATATCCCATACTCGTTAGCAGCAGCAATTGCTTGTTCTCAGGGTCAGATTTTACCATTGCTTCTAATAATTTCAAATTTGAGGCGATGCTTTTTTCAGCGAGGTTTAAATCTTGTTCAGAATTTAATGTTTCGAAAGCATTATCCATAATACCTTCCATAGATTTTACAGCAATCTGTTGGAAACTACAGTTGATTGTTAAAACACTAAATATAATAAGGATAGATATACGCATATTAAGCTTATTTTTTGGTAACTATTCTACATTCATGATTATTTTGCAACAAAACACCAAATCACTAGTTTTATTTCTTAGCATGCTGAGTAGTTATATTTTTTGTAAATATACAAAACACAAGTTAATAATCCAATGTGATTTAGAACAACCCCCTTTTGTAACTCGATGAAATTATTTTTAATATACGCATAGAAAAATATTATGGCAAAAATTAACCCGATTTTAAAAATAAAAGTTAGAAACTTGTTGCTATATCTGCTTGGTATTATATTCACTATAATCGTTATTCGTTTTACTGCAGTGTTCGCTATCCAACTTTTTCCTAAATGAACCTTACTTCACTGAACGATTTTTAAAAATCTGTACCTAACGATATGTAATAACGGGGTTTTGACCAAGCATCTAAATTAAACCACCAACCAACATCGAATTTAACTAAAAAACCGAGAAGGTATATTCTCAATCCCGTTCCAGTACCTGCGAGTAAGTCCTTCGCATAGACCTTTCCATCCACGTTCTTTGCAAAAAACTGCAGTTGGTTATTTTGTGTCCAGGCTGTTCCCATATCTACGAAAAAGACACCAGTTAAACTTGCCAAGAAAACTGGTAAAGGACCAGCAACAAAATATCCCAAAAATGGAAATCGAAATTCATTATTCATTAATAAATATTTCGTTCCCATTATAGTGTTATAAATATAACCACGTAGAGGGATGCCTGATGTCATAAAAATAAAATCTTCTGCAGATTCGATAGGGATGCGGTCATTAGAAAATTCTCGGTTCAACCAGTTATCCACACCACCTAAGACAAATCGTTGAGGATTTGCCCCAAAACTAGCACCACCAGCGAATCTTGAAGCGAATGTATAATTTTGCCAAAGTTTGAAATATACTCTGTAATCAGCCAGTACAGAGATAAAACTTATTGATTCTTTACCTAACTTCGGAGTTCCATAAGTAGTTAGGTTGTATCGCCTTCCGTTTGCAGGAGCGATGAATCCCCACAAAGAGTTATCGGATACATAACTTAATGTAGTTAAAAGGAGCTGTTTCTTCTGAATAGGGTCGAATGAATAATCGAGATTTTCTCTGCTTGTCGTAAGCCAAGTTAATCCGATGTCAACCCGATTAAATTTGCTAAATGGATATGAACCGCTGAGTGATAAGCCATAGGTCCGGAATCTGATTAAACTTTCATAACCGTAATTATCAGCGATAGCTAAGAATCGTGCGCTGTGGAATCCTTGGACCCCATAATCAAAACGTTCGGGTAAATAGAAATAAGCGAGTGCGAAATCACTGTTTTTTAATTCTCCAACCAAATTAGTCAGAATTATTATTTGGTGATTCCCCAACATATCACTAAAAGCCATTACAGTTGAACCTTGCACACCGTAGTAAGTATTATAACCGGCATGTCCGTAAATAATATCGGGTGAAAAATTCAGTTTGTATTTATTGACCCTATAATTTCCAGCTTCATCCACATTATCTGAAACACTTAACGAGGTTAATGAATCGGCTTTTTTAAAATAATCGCTACTTCCGCTCGAAGGTGTGAACACGTAATTTCGTAAGTCGAGTTGAATATTTTTTCCATATAGTTCCGATGAATCGAGTTCTGCAGGTTTCATCAACACATCTTCGGCTATTTTAATCGTATCTGCCTTTGTGCTTTCTATCGTGAGATTCCGATTTTGGATTGAAATTGTTTTGATAAACTCTGTAGGTTCTAAATCACTCATCTTTAAATCCATTTCAAGCGGTGTTTTCATCAAAAAAAGATCAAATCCGGATTTCCACAACGATGCAAATACAAGCTTGCTGGCATCTTTAGAAATTGAAATCTGATATACACCTGTGAGTGAGTTAGTTAATGGTTTGTATTCGTTAGTTTCGAGTGTCAGCATGTAAATGTTGTTAATGCCATTTTTATCTGAAATGAATAACAAGTGTTTTCCATCGTAAACTGCAACAGGCGATGTTTCATCGCTTCCCGGTAATTCTAATACCCTTGTAATTAATCCAGTCTCAATGTCGATGCGATAGATATCTTTTTCATTAATATTAACGTTTTGGATTTTAAAATTTGACGGAATATTAAAAGGTGTAATGTTCTCTTTTCTATCTGATGAAAAATATAAATGCTTCCCATCAGGTGCCCACGTCGGTTCTGCATCGGAAAAAATATCGTTGGTTAAATTTATTAGAGTCTTCGTATCAAATTCATAAATATAAATGTCCGATTGCTTTGGTGTATTACCTACGAAAGTAAGCCAATCACCTTTTGGAGACCAGTCAACAGAAAATATTCCATCTAAATTAAGTTCAATTTTTTCCTGATTACCCGTCTTAGTGTCAATAATTATTATAGCATCTTTGGCGCCGCTTTTTGTTGCAAGGGCAATTTTTTTCCCATCGGGCGACCAACTCATTCCCGGTGTTAATAAATGCAGTTCTTCAAAGTCGGGAGTGCGTTGTCCTTTAACTAATTTCTTTTCAATTTTCCCCTCCAGTGCATCCATTAAAAACACGTCAAAATAATCATCACGGTTCGATATGAAAGCAATTTTATCACCGTGTGGTGAAATTGTAGGACTGGTGTTATAAAAACTTCCGTCTTTTGTGTGTTCAGTCAGACGTTGTGCATAATCTTGTGGTTCCTGTCGTTTGGCTATATCGGGCCAAAATATTACACGCATCTCTTTTTGCCAGCGTTCGTTCAGTTCCTCAATTCCTAATCCTATCGAAGCTTTAAAACCTTGTTCAACGCTTCTGGTACCTTTTATTCTCGATAAAATTTCCCCGATCTTTTCCTCGCCATATTTGTCAGCAATGTATTTCCATACCGCCTGTCCACCGCGATAGGCAAAATAACCGTTTAAATAATTGATATGGGGCAAGTTCTCGTGGATAGTCGCATCTCGTAAAAACATATCGGAGTTTGTATCCCACTTTAAAGCTTCGTATTCAGCTAAACCTTCGTTAAACCATAGCGGCAGTTGTAGCGTTATATTATTTGAAATTATCGATTGAATTGAGCCGCCATAAAACATATCATTAATTACTCCGTGCACCAATTCATGATGAATTACATGTCTGAATTTTTGATAATCGCCTTCGAAAGGAACAACGATACGGTTTTTAAACAATTCAGTAACCCCACCGATGCCCTCTTCCATGTATTCAGTTATTACATTTGTTTGTTGAAAATCGTTGTGTGAATTGTGAACGATTATAGTTATTCTATTCGAAATTTGATACCGAAAAGATTTACTTATCGAGGCATAAGCTTTTTCTGCAACATCGGCTGTATATGCAGCTATATAATTTCCGCCGTCAGTAAAATATATATCGAAATGGTTCGATTGTATAAAATACCAATTGAACTTTTTATATTGGATTTTATTTTTTCCGAAAGTTGTTTCTTGTGCAAATGAACAGCATATTCCAACAATTAGATCAATTACAATTAAAAATATAACTTTACGCATTTTTTCCTCTTTTATCTCAATTTAGATACACATTCTTTGTATGATGCAATGATAATTCCACACGCAACTGCTACATTTAACGATTCGACGTTACCATATTTTGGTATTGTTAGATTTATTTCAGCGATATCTTTAATGGTATCGGATATTCCGTGCGCTTCACTACCAAATATGAAAACAGATTTTATAGAATATTTTACAGTTTCAATACGATTACCATTTAAACTTGTTGCATAAATTGTGTAGCCAAATTTTTTTAGTTTTTGAATGGTAGAAAACAGATCGGCGACCGGGAAAATTGGTATTTTAAATATCGAACCCATTGTGCTGCGAATAACTTTGGGATTAAACAGGTCGACACTATCATTTCCGATGATGATTGCATCAATGCCAAACCAGTTACACGTTCTGATAATAGTCCCGAGGTTTCCAGAATCCGAAATCCGGTCGAGAACAACGATAGAATAAAAGTTTTTAATAAATAAATCTAATGTATCAATTCCAATATTTTTTTTTCGAACGATAGCGGCAATGCCTTGAGTGGTTACTGTGTCTGTGATTGAATTTAGGTCTTTCTGCGAAATTTTGTAAAGAGGGATTTGTTTCTCCTTTATTTTATTCAATAATCTAGCACTTGTTGTTTTATCGAGAAATTGTTGTGTTACAAGAATCGGTTCTACAAACCAGTCAGAATCAATTGTTTCTTCGATGAAGCGCACCCCTTCAACAATAAATCGCCCTTCTGATTCTCGATACTTCTTCAAGGTTAATTTTTTTATCGCTTTTAGGTCTTCTTTTGAAATATTTTTTAACACTTTCATATTAAAAATATAAAAAATCAATTAAACAAATCAAAACAACTTTTTACTTGAATGTATGAGAGTTTCTATATATATTTAAAACAATTATAAATAAATTCATAAACATTATGCATATTTTTGAAAACAGGTTAAAAAAAATATTTAAAAGTTTAAACGGAAAGACAGTTGCAATAGTTGGGGACTTGATGCTCGACAGATATGTTTGGGGTCAGGTAAAGAGAATATCGCCCGAAGCGCCAGTACCTATCGTAGAAGTAGAGAACGAATCTGTACGATTGGGTGGAGCAGCTAATGTTTCTAATAATATCAATTCATTAGGTGGAATACCATTGTTATTAGGTGTTGTTGGTAATGATATTAGCGGTAAATTGTTAAAGGAAATTTCCATTGAACAGGGTTCTGACCCATCCGGTATAATCGTGGACGATGCAAGGCCAACAACGGTCAAAACGAGAGTAATTGCTTTCAATCAGCATGTGGTGCGTATTGATAATGAATCCCGTTCAGAAATATCGAAAAGTACACAAATAAAAATAATGGAAATTCTGAAATCAAATATTTCAAAGATAGATGCAATAATTTTTCAAGATTATAATAAAGGTGTTATTGTTAAAGATTTAATTCATAATATAATTTCGCTCGCTAAAGCTCACGATAAAATTATTACAGTTGACCCAAAGTACAACAATTTTTTTGAATACAAAAATGTGTTCGTGTTTAAACCAAATAGGAAAGAGACAGAAGAAGCATTGGGGATAAAGCTGAACGACCAACATACACTAGAATCTGCGGGTAAAAAATTGTTAGAATCACTGCACTCGAACAACGTTATAATTACTAGAGGGGAGTATGGTATGAGCATCTTCAAAAATAACTCAGAAGTAAAGCATATACCTACTACCGCTCGAAAAGTTGCCGACGTCTCCGGAGCAGGCGACACAGTTATTTCAACATTGACGATGGCGATCACAGCAGGCGCCGATATCTATGAAGCTGCAGTACTTGCAAATACAGCTGGCGGAATCGTATGCGCTGATGTAGGCATTGTCCCCATTGATAAAGAAGAGTTGTACAGAACACTTCTCGAAGATATGAACCACAGACAACCAAGAAAATCGAGCGCATGATGGGAAAGATCGTAACAATTAATGAGTTAATAAAAATTAGGTTAGAAATTAAACTTAAAGAACTTAAAGTGGTATTTACAAACGGAGTATTTGATATCCTTCATCGAGGACACGTGGAATATCTGCTGAAATCAAAATCTTTAGGTCATATATTGATCATCGGTCTAAATTCCGATGCATCAGTGAGAAGAATAAAAGGGGAAAAACGCCCGATAGTGAATCAAAGCGATAGGGCATTTGTACTTTCAAATTTAGGAATGGTCGACTATGTATGTGTTTTTGAAGAAGATACTCCGCATCGATTAATATCGGAACTAGTGCCGGATGTACTTGTAAAAGGTGCAGATTGGAAAATCGAAGATATCGTCGGGCGTGAGGTTGTAGAAAAAAACGGAGGGAGAGTTGAGACAATCGAATTTGTTCCAGATCGTTCTTCTACCAATATCGTCGAAACAATTATAGATCGTTACTGCAAAGGTAAATAAATCTAAACATTATGTTCAAAAAGATTATCAAAATACTTGCTTACATTTTTGGTTTAGGGATATTACTCACGATAATTTTGATTGGCATAACACAATCGAAATTTTTTAAGGACAAAATGCGGGTTTTCATAGCCTCCAACGCGGCTAACAATATAAATGGAACGTTGTTTCTCGGCACTATCAAGGGAAATTTTATAACCGGATTCTCGATAGATAGTGTAGCTATAGTTAAAGATGGTGAAACATTTCTAACAACCGGACAGATATCTTTACACCACGACCCGTTTACTATATTGAACAAAACACTTACATTAAGAAATCTCACAATATATCACCCTTCTGTTCAAATATTGAAATCAAACGACGGCATTTGGAACATAGCAAAAATATTTCAGTCTACGGACACGACCGTATCGGGTAAGTTTAATTGGACTATTAAAATTCAAGAGATTAAAATTATTGGCGGGTCGTTCACATTATTTGATTCGACGAAAGAAAAATTAAAAGTAAAGCGAGATACGGTATCAAAATACTTAGACTATAGCCACCTCGAAGTTAAAAACATTAATGCAAAATTTTCAGGTGTTATTGAAGATAAAAACTACAAACTGTCGATCAGGGATTTTACTGCAAAGATTCCGGAAACATATTTCGAAGTAAAACAAATCACAGGTGATATAAAAATAAATGAAAAATATGGTGAAATCAAAAATTTAGTTTTAGTAACTTCAAAAACAAGATTAAAGATTGATGCATCAATGAAGGAATTGAATATTTTTGACAGGTTTAGTTTATCTGATCTTGAACATATTCCAGTAGAATTGAAAGTTCTTGCAAGTAACATTGACTTAAACGAATTCAAAACCTTTCTTTCGCCAGTCTATTTTTTAAATGGTTCTGTTTACACCGAATTAGAGGCTGACGGTAAATTCGGTGACTTATCAGTCAAACGTTTGAATTTAAGCACACTAAACACTTCGTTAAGTATTACGGGTAATATTCTAAATTTGCATCAGCCCCAAGAATTATTTTTAAATGTGATTTTAGAGAATGGAAAAATTATTCCATCCGATATCGATTCGTTATTGCCGTTTTTTCATATTCCGAAATTTAACAATATTAAAAAAGGATTTCTGAATGCAAGTTATATCGGTAAACCATTAGACTTTCAGACAAATATAAATTTGACGACAGATGCAGGAGCAATCGAAGCCAACATAAAGATGAATCTTCACGATTCACTTATTGTTTATAAGGGAAGTTGCAAAACTCAGAGATTAGATATTTCAAAATTGACAGGGAAAGAAATTTATTCAAGTTCTATTAATTCAAACATTGAGATAGAAGGGAAAGGAGTTCATTTAAAAGATTTAATTGCTTCTCTTAAAGTAGAAATTGATTCTTCTCAATTTGTTAACTTTCATTTTGGTAAGTCAAGTATAGTCGTGAATTCTGAAAAGCAACAATTACAGACTGTAGCAATTTTGCAAGCGAACGAGATGAAAACTTATTTTAACGCCCATCTGGATATCAGAGACAATAATCTTCCGAAATACAGAATGGAAGCAAACTTAATGTCTTTAGATATCTCAAAAATATTTAGCAATATAAAATTTAAAAGCGATTTATCAATTCAAGCTCGTATAACAGGTGAGGGAAAAGATATCAATTCGGCAGATTCAGAGATGCATTTTTCTATGTCGCCATCAACGTTAGGAAAACACAAATTCGATAAAGAAGATATTTATCTATCTTTGTCTCAAAATGATTCAACAAGCAAATCCGTTATGCTAAAATCCTCCTTTGCTGATGTCCAATTGAATGGTTGCTTCAAATTAGAAGAAATTCCGATTACCTTTAGTGAAATGGTTAAAAGTTTTACCGAAGCTCTAAAAATCAGAATCGGTGAGACAACAGAGCGTTCTTTTTTACAAAAAGATCTACATGATGAATTAACACATCTACAATTCAATCCATTCGATTTCCGTTACGATATAAAGTTGAAAGACATCAGCGCTATTTCAAACATTACAGGAAGCGTACCGTACAATTTCAAAGGAAATTTGATGGGAAGAGTTCACGGTAACGCAGAAACTGTCTCGTTAGAAGGTATTATCGATGTTGAAGATTATTTTTCAGGTCATCTGGGAAGTGGAATTCTTTTAAGTGGGGCAAATATTCAATATCGAATTGATAATGTAAAATATGTTGATTTTTTTGAAAAATTATCTTATAACGTCCACGCTACGATTGAACAAATTATACTAAACAACACGAGAATCTCGAAAGTAGATTTAAAAGCGATTTATCATGACCTTAAGGGAAATCTTTACGCAACGGCATCGGTCAATGAAAATAAAATTCAGCTTGGGACAGATATCAAAATAACGGGTAATAATTTTATTATTGATGTTTCGGATTTATCCTGTTCATTCGACCCGAATTATGTGTTTCAAATTACAAAAAATTCTAGAATTATAATAGATACAACTGGTATTTCAATGTCCGAATTTTCATTCGGCAGGGGAGGGCTTGAGGAATTTTTATTTTCAGGTAAATATTTTCGTTCAGGTATTCTTGACATCAATGGCAAAGTTGTAAATTACGACTTAGACTATTTGAAGTATTTTTTTAAAAATCTTCAATTGTTTGAACAAAACAATCGGTTGCTGGGTAAATTAAACTCTGAAATTGTGTTAACGGGCGATATTACAAATCCGTTTATTACTCTCAAATTAATTGCAACAGATATGAGTTTTCGTAACACACGTTTTGGCGATATATCAGCAAATCTTGACTATGCTAATAAATCCGTGAAAGTTGATGTAATGATGATCAATAAACAGGCGGAACTAATCAAACCAGATTTTATTATTAGAGGAACTTTACCTATCGATTTAGCTTTTTCTGATGTAGAGAATCGATTTCCAGATCAAGAAGTTAATATGAGATTTTTTTCTGAAGGTTTTCAAGTTAGCTTGTTCGATCCTTTAATTCCAGTTACGGATGATTTAGATGGAATATTAGTATGCGACATTACGATAGAAGGTACACCTGCAAAACCTGCAATTTTTGGTTCGATTGAATTAAAAGATACTCGCTTCCTTCTGAACACTAACAATATTTATTATACATTATCTGGAAAACTTAATCCCGAAAAAGATAAATTTTTACTAGTTGATGTAGAAGTAAGAAACGACAAAAAAGATTACAACAATGGTAAAATTAATTTAGATGGTTTTTTCGTTTTAAAAGATTTTAAATTTGATTCATTCAATCTAAACGCATTTGGACAATTATTATTATTAAAAGAAGCTTCAAGAAAAAAAATAAGTAGCATTTATGGAAATTTAGTCGCTCAAATAGGTTCGGATGGATTACACTTTGCTGGAACTTTAAAAAAATCGCATATTAACGGGACTGTTTACGTCAAGGAAGCTAATCTTACTTTCCCACCGTCTAAAGGGGGCTATTATACAGGTTCCGAAGACGTTATCAAGTATATTTTCATAAACGATGCTCCTCAAGTCAAAGATACTATTAATCTTAAACATGCGTTTTTAAATCAGCAAAATAGAATCGAAGCTGATACTTCTTCTGAACTATCTCCCTCAGGGAGTAAATTTCTTGCTGGATTATCATACGATATTGTGATAGTATCTCAAGGAACGTCAACAATTCGGATGGTTTTCAACCCGACAACTAACGAAGAATTATATGCAGAACTTGACGGTAAATTAAATTTACACCGTGAAAACGGAAGAGCCCAAATTATTGGCGAAATATCTATTTCAGAGAGGTCTTACTATAATTTTTTCAAACGGTTTGACGCTGCTGGTAAACTAAAATTTTTAGGAGAACCTGAGAATCCTGAGCTTGACATTAAAGCGTCTTATACCGGATTCAGGATACCACCGGCTACAGACACAGATACTGTTTCTAGTGAACAAAAAGTCGTAATTAATTTGAATATAACAGGTAATCGCATTGAACCCAAGTTAATTATGGGCGTCACGATTGATGATAAAGATTATCCTGAAGTGATTACTGGTGGTGACTTGCAGAGTGATGCGATATCTTTCCTTTTTACGAATAAGTTCAGAGATGATTTGTCTGCACGTGAAAAATCTGATATTGTCTCAAATATAGGTTCTACTGCTGGGAAATCAATTCTTGCGGGAGCAACATCAACAATGCTTTCCGGAATACTTACAGATTTTTTACGTCAGGAATTTGGATTTGTCCGGAGCGCTGAAATTACTTATTATGGAGGAAATATACAGGAATCTGCTGACTTACGTTTGAGTGGGCAGATGTTCAATGCTTACTGGCGCTTTGGGGGGAGAATTTTCAATGATATAAACAACGCAAACGTGAGTTTTATATTGAATTTTGGTGATGTATTCGATGCATCTAAACTCAGGAACCTATTTTTAGAATTAGAAAGAAAAACAGACAATGAAGAAAGATCGTTGGATAAAAAGCTAACAAATAGTGCTCGAATATACTACAAATGGTCCTTTTAATTATGGATAAAATATCCATTGAAAATAAAATACTTAAATTCCTTACTCGGTATTCCAGAGAAGTGTTTAAGGTTCATGAAATCGCAAGACGAATTTCAATCACTGATACTATAGAAATGAACACTCTACGCGATATCATAAAAGAGCTTGCTAATGCCGGAAAAATTCACCAAGCTTCAAGAAAGAGATACGGGTATCAACAACCCATAGGTGTGTCGCATTTAATTGGCAAATTTTCACATCTGAAAAATGGTTTTGGCATTGTAGAAACTGAAAACCCGGAATTGCGTAAAATTTTTATTCCACCAAAATTTACTAATACCGCCTTAGATGATGACATCGTTTCTGTAGCAGTATTTCCCTTTACACTAACCAAAAGGAAACAGGAAGCAAAGAAAATTGAAAATGGACCGCTAGAAGGCGAGGTTGTTGCCATAATAGAACGCAGCGATAGGTTATATACAGGAAAGTTTGATAAACACAAAGGTTTATTTTTTGTAAGACCTGACGATAATCGTTTCGATCGTGATATTTATATATCAAGAGGAAAAACGATGGGAGCTAGACCAGGTGCAAAAGTTACTTTTGTTATCGAAGACTGGAAGTCTGATCATTTAAATCCCGAAGGTAGAATTGTTACAATCCTTGGTAAAGTGGGTGAAGTAAGTGCCGAAATGCTTTCTGTAATTCATTTATTTAATTTACCTTTACAGTTCCCAGCAGATGTAATGAAAGAAGTTAATAACATCCAAGAAAAAATTCCGAATACCGAAATTAAGCGAAGATTAGACTTACGAAATGAAATTTGCTTTACTATCGATCCGGAAGACGCAAAAGATTTTGACGATGCTGTGTCGCTCAAAATAATAGATAAGAATACCTATCAATTAGGTGTTCATATTGCTGACGTGAGTTATTATGTAAAAGAAGATTCTAAATTGGATATTGAAGCATTAACACGAGGAACAAGTGTGTATCTTGCTAATCAAGTCATCCCGATGCTCCCAGAAAAGCTATCGAATGAACTTTGTAGTCTCATACCCCATCAGGACAAACTAACCTATTCAGTAATCATAAACCTCTCAAAGCATGGAATCGTAAAGGATTACACTATCAAGAAAAGTGTAATTAACAGTAAACGTAGATTCACATACGAGGAAGTCCAAAAAATAATTAATACCGGTATTGGCGATTATGCAAATGTTATTACTGAAATGCATAAACTCAGTGAAGTCTTGTATCAGAGAAGAGTACGGGATGGGAGTATAGATTTTGAGACGAGCGAAATAAAATTTAAGTATGACTCACACGGTCAACCGATTGATATTATCAAAAAAACCCGACTTGACGCACACAAGTTAATAGAGGAGTTTATGCTATTAGCAAACCGATTAGTTGCGCAACAAGGATATAATTTTAATAAGACTGAGAATCTTCCGTTCATTTACCGCGTTCACGATAAACCTGAAGAAGATAAAATAAAAGAGTTGGCACAGTTTGTTTCACAATTCGGTTATTCATTGGATATTTCCGGAGGAGTTACATCCAAAAATTTACAAAAATTACTGAACGACATACACGGCAGCGCTGAAGAGGATGTGATTAATGAAGTAGCAATCCGTTCAATGGCTAAAGCGGCCTATTCAGAACAAAATATAAAACATTTTGGATTGGGGTTTAAAAATTATACACATTTTACTTCACCCATTCGTAGATATCCTGACCTAATGATACACAGGTTATTACATGAGTATGAAAACAGTTTATTGCCAAAAAGGAAGAAAAAGCTAAGCGAAATTATTCCTGAAATATGCGAAACTACATCGTTGAGGGAAAGAGTAGCAGTGGAAGCAGAAAGGGATTCTGTTAAAGTTATGAAAATCGAATATATGAGAAAGCACGTCGGTGATGAATTCAAGGCTATCATATCTGGTGTCATCCGATATGGACTTTTCATTGAGATAATTGATTTTCTAGTTGAAGGTTTGGTGCGGATACGCGATTTGGATGACGATTATTATATTTACGACGAGAAGAATTATGCTTTCATTGGCAGGAATAAAAAGCGTAGATACCGACTTGGTGATAAAGTGAAAGTAAAAGTAGTAAAAGTTAATCCAGAAGAACGCCAGATAGATTTTGTAATTGTCGATTAGTATGGAAGTCGGTGCAAATATTATCGTCAGTGGTATCGTCCAAGGTGTAGGATTTAGGTATTTTGTTTATAACCGTGCAACACGTTTAGGACTTAAAGGATGTGTAAAGAATCTATACAACAACGACGTTGAGATAGAAGTCGAAGGTGAGAGAACATTGATTGAAGTATTGATAAAGGAAGTAAAAGTCGGACCTCGTTTTGCACAAGTTACTAATCTAAAAATTAATTGGAAAAAAGTTGAAAATTTTTATAAACATTTTGAGATTAGATAAATATGAAAATTGGATTTGGATACGATGTTCACCGTCTCGTCGAAGGACGAAAATTAATTTTAGGCGGTGTCGAAATTCCTTTTAGCAAAGGATTACTTGGACATTCCGACGCCGACGTACTTTCACACGCTATTGCGGATGCGCTACTTGGAGCTGCAGTCTTAGGCGATATCGGAGAACATTTTCCCGATACAGATTCGAGTTATAAAAATATTTCCAGTTTGAAGCTACTGCAATTCACAGTCAAGTTATTACGCAATAATGGGTTCAATATCGTGAATATTGACTCCACAGTAGTTCTTGAATCCCCAAAAATTGCACCATACATTCGGGATATAAGAGAAAATATTGCAAATGCTTTAGGGGTAAGAATAGAAGTAATTTCGGTTAAAGCAACAACGACAGAAGGACTTGGATTTACTGGAACGGGCGAAGGTGCCTCTGCATATGCAGTTGTATTAATTCAAAAAGCTATATAATATACAAATCAGATCACCGAATGGAAGCAGAAGAAATCATACAGTATCTTTCTCAAGTACAAGCGATATATGTTTACTTGATAATTTTTGCGATTGCATATATCGAACACATTTTCCCACCCTCTCCGAGCGATATCATCGTGGTATTTGGAGGTTCGATGGTTGCCCTAGGAAAAGCAAATATTATTGCAACAATAATCTCTGCGTCTTTAGGTAGTTTATTTGGTTTCATGACTATTTACGTCATCGGTAGATGGTTCGGCAGCAGGATATTAGAACAAGGTAAAATTAAATTCATTCCACTCGATAGATTACATAAAGTAGAAGGATGGTTTCGGAAATATGGATACGGAATTATTATTGCTAATCGATTTCTTGCAGGAACGCGCGCAATCGTTGCTTTTTTTGCCGGCTTATCTGAATTGAACCTCAAAATCACATCCATTTTATCTTTTATTAGTGCAGTAGCTTGGAACACGATTCTAATTTATGCGGGCTATGTGATGGGTAGGAATTGGTATCATATTATCGAACATCTGAAGATATACGGCATTGTAGTTACGATAATAGTTTTATTGTCAGTGATTATCTGGTTGGTAAAAATATTCGCCCTTAAAAAGGGAAGTCAAAATAATGTATGAGTTTTTAATTCAACTCGACCGGTTGATATTTATATTTTTCAACCAAACGATTGCTAATGGTATTTTTGATTCAATTATGCCGGCAATTACCGATTGGGATAAAACTATTCACGGAAGAATAATAATTTTTATTTTATTCACTGGATTATTGTGGAAAGGTGGGAAGACAGGACGTACTGTTATTTTTTTATTAATTCCCACACTAATATTAAGCGATCAACTAAATAGCTCGTTTCTAAAAAATATTTTTGCCCGTCCTCGGCCTTGTCACCTGATCGAAGGAACAACTATTATTGAAAATGTCCGACTCTTAGTTACTTGCGGAAGCGGTTATTCTTTTCCGTCTTCGCATGCTGCTAATAGTTTTGCGGTAGCAACTATTTTTTTTGTACATTATAAAAAATATTGGTGGATTTATGGGCTATATGCAACAGTAGTTGGCTTCTCACGGATTTATGTCGGCGTTCACTTTCCTCTCGATATTATTGCCGGAGCCATCGTCGGAATTTTCTGCGCTCTATTCGTTTATTTTTTATGGTTATACATTTCAACAAAAATAATTAGAAAGAAAGTTAAAATTGCAGATTAAAAAAAATAAATTAATTAAATTTTCACTGCTTATCCTTTCAGGTATTCTGTTTGGATTGTCGTTTCCTCCATTTCAAACGGGTTTTTTGGCATCGTTCGCTTTTGTACCTTTCTTTCTCGTTTTTTCTGACGTAGAAAATTATGGAAAAGCATTTCGTTATTCCTATCTTTCTTTTTTTGTTTTTAACTTAATCGCAATTTCGTGGGTGGGTGGTTTCATACACGGAAAAGATCCTTACTTGATGTCCGCCGGAGTTGCATTACTGTTAGTTCATCCTATATTCTTGTCGGTTCCTGTCCTCGCTTTTATCTTTATTCGCCGTTCTTTCAATTTCAAAGTTGCACTTATCACGTTTCCTTTTTTATGGGTTTCTTTCGAATTTCTTCACTCGTTAACTGAGCTTGCTTTTCCTTGGCTGACGTTAGGCAACACACAAACTTACGACATATCAATAATCCAATATGCAAGTTTTACAGGAGTTTATGGGGTCTCGTTTTGGCTCGTTGTTTTTAATATTTTATTCTTTATTTTTTTCGTAAAAATAAATTTGAGAGAATGGAAACCTTTTTCAAAACAATCTGTTGCGTTCTTTTTAATAATTTTATCTCTTTATATTATTCCAAAGATTTACGGTTCTTTTATTCTAAATTCTGAAATTACCCACTCATTTCAAAAAGATGTTAAGGTAGCAATCATCCAACCGAATTTCGACCCATGGGAAAAATGGGAAGTCAGCTCAGAAGAATCGCAACTTGCTATGTATCGAGAAATGACAGAACATATAGCCCCACATGTAGATTTGGTTATATGGGCAGAGACAGCAGTTCCTTATTATGTATTATTACCACGATATGAAAACTATTTTCAAAAAATTAAACAGCAAGTTGATTCATTAAATTTTGCACTATTAACAGGTATCCCTGATATATATTATTATAAAACTGGTGATAAAATTCCACCATCAGCAAAGAAAGCAAGATATTCTGACGATCGTTATGATTCGTATAACAGCTCAATGCTCTTAATTCCCCATTCAAGCGTAATTCAAAAGTATGCAAAAATTAGACTCGTCCCATTTTCTGAACGAGTGCCATACGCTGACGCACTGAATTTTATGAGTTTTCCTGAATGGGGCGTCGGAATTGGTGGCTGGGGAATTGGTAAAGATACTGTCGTTTTTAAATTACCTCTTCGCGACGCTACAAACGTTCAATTTTCAAATCTGATTTGCTATGAATCGATCTATCCGACATTTGTCGCAAACTTTGTAAAAAAAGGAGCTGAGTTTTTAACAATCATAACAAACGATAGTTGGTGGGATGATACTTATGGGGCATATCAACATATGCAATATGCGATTTTCCGTTCGATAGAAAACAGACGATGGATTGCTCGATGTGCTAATGGCGGAATCTCAAGCTTTATCGATCCTTATGGTAGAGTTTATAAAAAAACAAAAATGCTAACAACCACGTCGATTGATTTAGATATTAAGGCACGCAGAGACTTGACTTTTTATACGAAAAACGGAGATCTATTTTCAAAATTATGTCTGATATTAAGCGGATTTTTGATTATGGCTGGAATCGGTCAAAAATTTTATAAATTGGTGAGGAAGAAAAATGAAATATATTGATTTAAGGAGCGATACCGTTACAAAACCTTCACCGCAAATGCGGCAGGCAATGTTACATGCAGAAGTTGGAGACGATGTTTATGGTGAAGACCCGTCCGTGAATAAGTTACAAGATAAAATCGCATCACTATTTGGTAAAGAAGCTGCTCTATTTGTTCCGAGTGGTGTAATGGGTAACCAAGTGTGTATTAAGGTTCATACTAACCCCGGCGACGAAATTATTACAGACGAGGATGCTCATATTTTTGTTTATGAAAATGCTGCTCCGGCTGCACTTTCAGGTGTTAGTATAAAAACTATTGCGGGCAATAACGGTTTGATAACCGCTGGACAAATTAAAAAAGCTTTACGTCCGAAAGCTTATTATTTACCGAACACAAAACTTATCTGCCTCGAGAACACGCACGGTAGGTCGGGAGGAACCGTATTTCCGATAGAGGAAATCAGAAGAATCCACGAGTTAGCAAATGATAATAAAATCAGAATGCATTTAGACGGGGCCAGAATTTGGAATGCAGCGATCGCGAGTGACGTCTCGTTATATGAGTATGCAAAGTATTTCGATTCGCTTTCAGTTTGTTTATCGAAGGGACTCGGTGCACCGATTGGCTCAGTGATCACGGGCGACTCGGAATTTATCGAGAGAGCACGAGTAGTCAGAAAAATGTTCGGTGGTGGAATGCGACAGGTTGGAGTTATAGCAGCTGCGGGTCTTTATGCGATAGAGAATAATTTCGAACGTTTACAGCAAGACCATGAAAATGCAATATATCTTGCAAAAGAATTATCCAATTTAAAATCATTCGATATAAATCTCTCAAATGTCCAAACTAATATGGTTATTGTTGACATCAAGAATGAGAAAATTCAGAACGAAGTGCTGGATGCATTAAAAACAAATGGGGTTTTATTAACCCCCGAAAAGTATAATAGCATAAGGGCAGTCACTCACTTAGATGTAAAATTCGAAGAAATTAAACAGGTAGTGAATATTTTTCAAAAATTATTCAAGTAATAAGAAAATTCCTGCATTTTATTTGCTTTTTAGCAATAGTTTCTGTATAATAATTCACCCTTCGACGAGTCCCACATTTGGGACTTTTTTTTTGAAGGGAAAGATAAAAATTTATAAATTGTTTAGTGACAATAGGTTAATGTCGAATCTAATTGAAAAAATTGAGCAGGTTATCACTCCAATCATCGAAAGCCACGATGCTTTTTTGATTGAGATTAATTACAGGCGTGAACGGGGTTCAAAAATATTAGAAATATTTGTTGATAGCGTATCGGGTGTTACTCCTAAATTATGTTCGGAAATTAGCCGAGATGCAGCAAAAGCTTTCGATGCTTCGGAATTGATTACAGATAAATATTTTTTGAATGTTTCATCACCCGGATTGAAAAGACCACTGAAATTATTGAAACAATATTACAAACATATAGGCCATACTTTAGAAATAAAGACTCAAACAGGAAACGAATTACAAATTAAACTCGGTCAAATGATCGAAGTAAAAGAAGATATAATTACAATTAAAACCAATACAGGTGAAATTTTATTATTCGAGTTTAACGATATTATTGAAGCTCGAATTAAAACACCCTGGTAAAGAAGGAATCGGAGAAAAATAAATGAATTATGACATAGTCGAATCATTCGGGCAGATGGTCCGCGAAAAAGGAATAGATAAAGACCTCCTGGTCAATGTCATCGAAGAAGTATTTTCTACAATCACGAAAAAGAAGTATGGTCAAGATGCTCGATTTGATGTCGTAGTGAATATGGATAAAGGCGACATTGAAATATTTTTAGAAAAAGAGATTGTTGAAGAAGTAACCGACCCGACCACGCAGATCGATATAGAAACGGTTAAGAAAAAGACCGATGAGCCGCTCGAAATCGGCGATGATTTCGTTGAAGTTGTGGATTTAAAAGATTTTGGCCGACGTTTAATCCTCACAGCTAAACAAACTCTCAACCAGAGAATAAAAGAAATTGTAAAAGATTTGGTTTTCAACGAATACACAAATTCGATAAACGAAATTGTAGCCGGTGAAATTTATCAGACACGGAAAAACGAAGTACTGATAATTCATAACAGAAACGAACTGATATTACCCAAAAACGAGCAGATCCCACGCGAAAAATATAAAAAAGGGGAATCTATAAGAGTATTAGTAAAAGAAGTAAGAAAAACTTCTACCGGAGCGTACGTCATTGTCTCACGGTCTGACCCGAAATTTCTTTCAAAACTTTTCGAACACGAGATACCTGAAATTTACGATGGCATTATCGAAATTAAAGCAATCGTACGCGAACCAGGCGAAAGGGCAAAAGTTGCAGTCGAATCGCATGATGACCGCATCGATGCAGTTGGCGCTTGCGTAGGTATGAAAGGCGTCAGAATTCACTCAATCGTCCGAGAATTAAATAACGAGAATATTGATGTAATCAATTATTCTGATGATGTTTTGCAATTTCTTGTGCGTGCATTAGCGCCGGCAAAACTGAAGAATATTCAACTAGATAAAGAAAATAAAAAAATAACCGTTACTGTAGAAAAAGATCAAATGTCGTTGGTTATTGGAAGGAATGGACAAAATATTCGACTTGCATCTAAACTTATCGGTTACGATATTGATGTTCAGAAAGAAGGCGGCGAAGAAGAATACGATATGGAACTCGAGGAATTCAGAGTTGAATTAGGTGGTGTACTTATCGAACGTCTGACGGAAGAAGGTTATGAAACTGCTCGTGATGTCATCGAAGCAGACGTTGAAGACCTTCTTGAAATTGAGGGGTTGGATGAAGAAAAGATAGAACAGATAAAAGAAATGATGAAAAAAGAGTTAGAAGAAGCAGAGATAGATAGCGAAGAAGAGCTCAGATCAGCCATTACAGTAACAAAAAAGGAAAAAACAAAAGATCATACATCAACAGATGATGATGCCGATAATAAATTCAATAGGTAAAACATATTGATGACTGAAAAAGCAGAAAAAAAGAAAAAATTATACCAGTTTGCTAAAGAGATCAACATCTCTCATGAGACAATTATTGATTATTTGACCAAAAAAGGATTTCAGGGCAAAACAGTAAATTCCATTGTTACAGACGAGATGTCCACGATCATACTATCTCATTTTAAAAAAGAAAAAGAAACAGCTGAAAAACATCATCGTAAAATACAATCATTACGCATTACAAAAAAAGTAGAGCATAAACCTGATAAGGAAGAAACTCAAAAAGCTGATAAAAAAACTAAAACGACAAAAACAGAAGAAACCCTCCCTTTAAAAGAAAAGCATGAAATTTTAGAAGAAAAAATTAAAACCGAGGCACCTGCGCCTGTTGTTGAAGAAGAAAAGATTGTATCTGTAGAAGAAGTCGTTGAAATAAAACCTTCAGTTGTTGAACCAGTTCCCGAAGAACCTGATAAAATCGAAGAAAAGGTTGATAAAGAACCGAAAATCGTTGAAATCGCTGTTCCTCAGGTTGAACCAATCGCTGAGGAAACAGAGGTCAAACCGGAAGCACCGAAGAAAGAAAAAGTTAAAGACAAAAAACACCTTCGACTGACTCCTAAAATGGGTCTAACCATCAAAGGAACGATGGTGATAGAGGTGCCTGCAGAAACAAAAGCTGCTGAACCTGCTAAAGAAGAATTGAAGCAAAAAACTACGGCATTTATCGAAGAAGAGAAAAAGAAAAAGAAAAAGAAAAAGAAAGTAACACCTGCAATAAAAGAAAAAGCGATCGAAGAAATAGATGAATTAGCTCGCAAGAAGAAGAAAAAGAAAAAAATCCGGCATGTCGAAATAAATCAGGAAGAGGTCGAAAGTGCTATCAAACGTACGATTGCGGAAATGGATGAAACGGTTCTTAGCGCGCGTGCTTTACTCAGAAGGAAAAAGAAAAAGGAACGCGAAGAAGAAGAATTGAAAATTCAAAAGGAGTTAGAAAGAAGCAAATCGAGACTTAAGGTTACTGAATTCGTTTCGGTTAATGAATTAGCATCACTGATGCAAGCGAACGTTACCGACGTAATAAAAAAGTGCATCGACTTAGGTTTGATGGTTTCGATTAACCAACGATTAGATAAAGATACTATTACATTAGTCGCAGCAGAGTTCGGATTGGAAATCGAATTCCAGAACGAATTTGAAGAACGAGTATTAGAAGATGAAAAAGACAACGAAGAGCTGTTAGAACCGCGTCCCCCAGTTGTTACTATTATGGGGCACGTCGATCACGGAAAAACTTCGCTGCTGGATTATATTAGACGAGAAAACGTAGTTGCGGGCGAGTCAGGAGGAATTACTCAACACATTGGTGCATATTCGGTTACACTTGAATCAAACAAGAGTATCACATTTTTAGATACGCCCGGTCACGAAGCATTCACAGCAATGCGTGCAAGAGGTGCACAGCTTACAGATATCGTCATACTAGTAGTTGCAGCCGACGATTCGGTAATGCCGCAAACAATTGAAGCCATTAGTCACGCTCAAGCTGCTAACGTGCCTATTGTTATCGCAATCAACAAAATTGATAAACCGAATGCAAACACGGAAAAAATTCGTCAACAACTTTCTGAAAGAAATATACTCGTTGAAGAATGGGGAGGTAAATATCAATCGGTAGAATTATCGGCAAAAACTGGAAAGAATGTTGACCTTTTACTCGAAAAAATATTACTAGAAGCTGAAGTTTTAAATTTAAAAGCCAATCCTAAAACGAAAGCACGTGGCACTATTATAGAAGCCAAATTAGATAAAGGAAAAGGAATAGTTGCAACTGTACTCGTTAAAAAAGGAACACTGAAAGTAGGTGACCCGTTTATTTCAGGTTTTTCGAGCGGTAAAGTTCGCGCTATGTACGATGAACGAGGTAACCGTGTAGAATATGCTAGGCCATCGTCGCCAGTTCAGGTTACCGGTTTCGACACAATTCCACAAGCAGGAGATTTGATCGTAGTCATTGATAGTGAGCGTGAAGCACGCGAAATAAGTTCTAAACGCACACAATTAAAACGTGAACAAAACTTCAGAGTTATTCAAACAATCACGTTGGATAATTTCTCCCAAAAAGTGCAAGAGGGTTCTATCAAAGACTTGAATGTGATTGTAAAAGGAGACGTTGATGGATCAATTGGTGCGATATCCGATTCATTGATGAAGATTCAAAATACCGAAGTGCGCGTGAATGTAATTCACAAAGGTGTCGGTGCAATTTCTGAGGGCGATGTTTTGCTCGCTGCAGCATCAAATGCTATCATAATAGGTTTTCATGTGAGACCTAACGTTAATGCGAGAACTCTCGCCGAGTCTGAAAATGTAGAAATTCGATTCTACAACATCATTTATGATGTGATTAACGATGTGAAAAAAGCTTTAGAGGGGATGTTAGCTCCAGAGACTAAAGAAGAAGTAATGGGTTCTGTTGAAGTACGCGACGTGTTCAAAATTCCAAAAATCGGAACAATTGCAGGTTGCTATGTTTTAAACGGACGAATTGTCCGGAACAATAAAGTCCGATTGCTCCGCGATGGTATCGTAATATTCGAAGGGGGTATAGAATCGCTAAAAAGATTTAAGGATGACGTCCGCGAAGTTGAATCTGGATATGAGTGTGGAATCGGCTTAAACGGTTTTCACGATCTCAAGGTCGGCGATATAATCGAACCCTATAAAATTGTTGAATTAAAAAGAAAATTATCATAATGTCTATACGTGTAGAAAAGGTGGCTTCAGTTATCAAGCATGAGCTTGGTGCAATTTTATCCCGTGAGTACAATTCACCTGAATACGGATTTATTACTATTACCGAGGTTCACATGACGGCTGATTTAAAACTTGCAAAAATCTATATAAGCATTTTAGGCAAGAATGAATTACGAGATAAAACATTAAGAATGTTAGACTTTGAAAAGAAACATATTCGATCACTTGTTGGATCGCATCTACGACTGAAATACACACCTGATATTCAATTTTATATAGATGAAACTTTAGATAGAGTTGATAACATCAACAAAATTATCAAAAAGATTCATGAAAACGAGTCACTCGACAAAATTGAATAAAATTTCTCAAATTCCTTCACTCGAAGAATTGCGCGAAGAAGGTTCGGTCCTTTTAATCAACAAGCCGATGACTTGGTCGTCATTCGATGTTGTGAAAAAAATCAGAATTCACTTTGGAGTGAAAAAAGTAGGACACGCAGGTACACTCGACCCGATGGCAACCGGTTTGCTCATTATTTGTACCGGTAAAAAGACAAAGGAAATGCATAGATTTATAAACCTTGAAAAAGAATATATCGGCGAAATGGTATTGGGTGCTAAAACGCCAAGTTACGATAGTGAAACTGAAATGACAGAAGCACGAGACGTAACAAATATTCCTTTACTAGATATACAGAGGGTATTCAGTGAGTTTACTGGAGTGTTGCAACAAAAACCACCGATTTATTCTGCGTTGAAATATAGCGGTAAACCGCTCTATAAATATGCTCGCACAGGTGTAAGTTTGGAATTAAAAGAGCGTGAAGTTTTTGTAAAGGAGTTAGAAATTATAAATTTTTATGCGCCTGAAGTAAAATTCAGGGCTGTGTGTTCTAAAGGAACATACATTCGTTCTTTGGTAAATGATATTGGATTAAGGCTCGGTTGTGGTGCGTACTTAAAATCTTTAGATAGGATTAGAATCGGTGATTATAACCTCGGCGATGCGTTCACAATCGAAGAATTAACTGTAAGAAGCAATTGATTATGCTGATTGCTAAATCACTAGATGAGATTCCTTATGATAGAAATAGTGTAATCACTGTCGGCACTTTCGACGGGATTCACCTTGGTCATCAAAAAATCATAAACGAATTGATTATCAGGTCGAAAAGTAGGAACGGCAGGAGTATATTAATCACGTTTGACCCGCATCCCAGAGAAATAGCGGGCCGGGGCCCAACAAAGTTACTAACGACGATTGAAGAAAGATTACATCATCTTGCGCAGAGTGAGATTGATATTATTTTTATAATTAAATTTACATTTGAGTTTTCCCGACTTTCATATGATGAATTTTATAAAAATTATATCTACGATAAAATCGGAATGAGTGAAGTAATAGTTGGTTATGACCACATGTTCGGAAAAGACAGAGAAGCGAACATAACTCAACTGATTAATTTAGGAAAACGATTAGAATTTATGGTTGATTCGATTTCACCGGTTACGGTTGAAGGAGTGGTAGTTAGCAGTTCGAGAATCCGTGATATTGTGATGCGTGGTGATGTTAAGCTTGCAGAAAAATATTTAGGCAGACAATATTCTCTAGAAGGCAAAGTTGTGAATGGCGACGGCAGAGGAAAAAGTATTGGTTTCCCTACGGCTAATATTCAACCGCTATCTAATAATAAATTGATTCCTGCCGAAGGTGTATATTTTGTACACGTGAATCTTGAAGAACAAAAGTATTACGGTATGTTAAATATTGGCTGCAGACCCACTTTCACTGCTGACATACAGAAAATTATTGAAGTGCATCTTTTCGAATTTAAAAATAATATATATGACAAGATGCTTACTATTAACTTCCATCGAAGAATCAGAAGTGAGATCAAATTCAAGTCAAAAGAAGAACTGGCTGCACAATTAAAAAATGATGAGCAAGAATGTAAAATATATATATCAGAATTAAACAAATTAAAATAATAGATAAACAAAGGAGTATAGAATGCCTATTACAAAAGAAAGAAAACAAGAAATAGTTCGACAGTATGGAAAAAATGCTAACGACTCCGGGATTCCCGAAGTTCAGATAGCAATATTAACCGAACATATCAACGAACTTACGAGTCATCTTACAAAAAATAAGTTCGATCACCATTCACGTCGTGGTTTATTGCAGATGGTTAGTAAACGCCGCCGTCTTTTAGATTACCTCATTAATAAAAATATCGATAGGTATAGAAAAATAATTCAAGAATTAAACATTAGAAAATAACAAGAGAGTAAAAATATGGTTGTAAGAAAAGAAATCGAAATCGGTGGAAGAATTTTTTCACTGGAAACAGGTTTGTTTGCAAAACAAGCTGATGGTGCTGTCATGGCGCAATATGGTGAAACAATGGTACTCGCCACCGTTGTTGCTGCAAAAGAAGTCGCTGAAGGGTTTGATTATTTTCCGCTGCAAGTAGACTATCGTGAAAAAACATCGGCAGCCGGTAAAATACCCGGAGGTTTTTTCAAACGTGAGGGAAGACCTACGGAAAAAGAAATATTGTCATCTCGATTAATCGACAGGCCTATCAGACCGATGTTTCCTGAACACTTTAAGAATGAAACCCAGATTCTCGTCTCTGTCTATTCTTCCGATCAAGAGAACGACAGCGATACTATAGGAGCCTTGGCAGCTTCTGCAGCTTTAATAATTTCTGATGTCCCATTCGATGGACCTATCGCAGAAGTCAGAGTGGGTAGAATCGAAGGTCAATTAATAATTAATCCAACTTTTTCACAACTCGAAAAAAGTGACTTTGATATCGTAGTAGCGGGTACTACAGATTCTATTGTAATGGTCGAAGGGGAAGCTAATGAAATATCCGAAATGGATATTTTGGAGTCTCTGAAATTTGCACATGAGTACATTAAAAAACTGTGCAACCTTCAGATCGAATTGCAGAAAGCCGCAGGGAAACCAAAAAGAGAAGCAATTGCGGTTGAAATAGAAAAAATACTTATAGAAGAGGTAACTAATTTATTCCTTCCCAAAATTAAAGAGTTAAACCGAAACATCCTGAACAAAGAAGACAGGAGCAACCGTCACTCTTTAATCGAGGAAGAAATTCAGAAAGCACTTGCAGAAAAATATCCTGAAAAGAGTAAAATCATTTCAGATATCATGCACGATATCGAAAAGCAAGATATGCGGCGAATGATAATTGATGAAGGTAAACGTCTCGACGGTCGTGGTATAACCGACATTCGTCCTATTGCTTGTCAGATTAGTGTTTTACCACGAAATCACGGTTCTGCGTTATTTACTCGCGGCGAAACTCAAAGTTTAACCAGCGCCACACTTGGCACTAAAACAGACGAACAGATACTCGAAGGATTACTACCCGAAACCACAAAACGTTTCATGCTGCATTACAATTTCCCACCGTTCAGTGTCGGTGAAGTTGGGCGTCTCGGTTCTACAGGGAGACGCGAGATTGGGCACGGTGCGCTTGCTGAACGCTCTCTCAAAAAAATGCTTCCTCCCGAAACCGAATTTCCGTACACACTTCGTATCGTGTCAGACATTCTTGAATCAAACGGTTCATCTTCTATGGCAACCGTTTGCGCAGGCACACTCGCATTGATGGATGCAGGTGTTCCAATTAAAAAATCTGTAGCCGGTATCGCTATGGGATTGATTAAGGAAAACGATGGTGTCGTGATTCTGAGTGATATATTAGGAAACGAAGATCATTTAGGTGATATGGACTTTAAAGTCGCCGGAACGGCAGATGGAATAACCGCTGTTCAGATGGATATGAAGATTCAAGGAATTTCTCTGGCGATTTTAGCAAAAGCACTCGACCAAGCTAAAGAAGGACGATTGCATATCTTAAAAATTATGAACCAGACTATATCTGAACCTAAAAAGGAACTCTCTCAATACGCTCCACGCTTGACTACTTTCAAAATTCCTGTTGATCTGATCGGTTCTGTCATCGGTCCAGGTGGAAAGATGATACGTCATATAGTCAAAGAAAGCGGTGCTGAAATTAATATTGAAGACGACGGAACAGTCGTTGTCGCTTCAGAGTCCGCGCTCAAGAGCGGTAAGGCAGTCGAGATGATACAGGCGTTAACTGAGATGCCCGAAGTAGGAAAAACTTATCACGGTAAAGTCACGCGTATAATGGACTTTGGTTGTTTTGTTGAATTCTTGCCCGGTAAAGAAGGTTTGGTTCATATATCTCGTTTAGATATGAAACGTGTTGAAAAAGTTGCAGATGTAGCTAAGGTGGGCGACTTCTTTGACGTTAAGTTAATAAAAATTGATAACGAAGGCAGGTTCGATTTAAGCCGAAAAGCTTTGATGCCCGGCTACGATCCTTCTATGGAGAAAGAACGCCCGGAAAGGCCGCCTCGCGAAGGAAGAAACGACCGCCGCGGACCAAGACGGTAGGAAAAAGAATCAATAGCCCCATCCTTTAGGTTGGGGTTTGTTTTATCATCAAGATCGGAACAAGTGGTTTTAACCACATATAAAATATTTTAGAAGATGAACAAAATAATTCTAATAATTTTAGACGGATTCGGTTTAGGTAAAAATCCTAAAACCGATGCTATCCAACAAGCTAACAAACCATTTATCGACAAACTCTTTTCAGAAAATAAATGGACTAAGCTGACGACATGCGGTGAAGATGTGGGTTTGCCAGAAGGACAAATGGGTAACTCAGAAGTCGGGCACATGAATATAGGTGCCGGAAGAATTGTCTGGCAGGATATTACACGCATAAACCGATCAGTCAGACTCGGTGAGTTCTACAATATTCCTGCTTTTCTCGGAGCAATCGAAAATGCAAAGAGGAATAACTCAGGGCTTCATTTAGTCGGACTTTTATCCGACGGTGGAGTACACAGCATGAATACTCATCTTTATGCGTTACTACAACTTGCAAAGCAACACAATCTCGAAAAAGTTTTTATTCATGCTTTGTTAGATGGACGCGACACACCTCCGGATTCAGGCATCAATTATCTAAAGGAATTGCAAACTAAGATTCAAGAAATCGGAGTTGGAAAAATTGCTACCGTAATGGGACGTTATTACGGAATGGATCGTGATAACAGGTGGGACAGAACAGAACAAGCATACCGGACAATGACTGAAGGAACTGGTATTCAATGCAGTGATGCGAGTTCTGCAGTCTTTACCGCCTACAAGGACGGTGTTACTGATGAATTTGTAAAACCTCACGTTTGTATCAATGACGGTAAACCAGTAGGCGGAGTGCAACAGAATGATTCATTCATATTTTTTAACTTCCGTTCCGATAGAACACGCCAGCTCACAAGAGCCTTTATCATGGACAAATTTGATAAATTTCAACGCAGTAAACTCAATTTATACTTTGCTACGATGACTCACTATCATGACGACTTCAATGTTCCTGTAGCATTCCCGCCTATTAGTTTAACACACACGATTGGAGAACTTTTAGCCGAGAAAGGCTTAAATCAATTACGCATAGCTGAGACAGAAAAATACGCACACGTCACTTTCTTCTTTAACGGCGGCAGGGAAGAGGTTTTTAAAAATGAGGATAGAATACTCGTGCCATCGCCACGAAACGTAGCTACCTACGACCTTAAGCCAGAAATGAGCGCTTATGAAGTAACTGACAAGCTCATTGAGGCAATTGAAATCCAAAAATACGATTTCATACTGATAAACTACGCCAATTGCGATATGGTTGGACATTCTGGGATAATGAAAGCTGCGATACAAGCCGTAGAAGCTGTTGACAACTGTTTAAGCCGCTTAATCCCGGTTGCACAGAAGCATGGATTTATACCGCTAATTACGTCAGACCACGGCAATGCGGATAAGATGGCCGAAGATAATAGCGAGCCATTCACAGCACATACAATGAATTTAGTTCCATTTGTGGTTGTCCAAAATCCTCCGCCTGAGAAATTAAAAGAACAGGGAATACTCGCAGATATCTCACCAACTATTTTGATGATGATGGACTTGCCTCAGCCAAATGAGATGGATGGAAGCTCGTTGATACAGGTTTTTTAAAATAACAGATTAAAAAATCATAGATTAAGTTACAAGCTGCTTGTTCATTGCCAGGACGAGTATTAATTAAATGAGGAGCCTCCGGTTGGGGGCTTCTTTTTTTTTAAATTGGTTGGATTTGGGCAGTTTTTAAAATTTTCAAAATAATCGAACGCAATCGTAATTTTTACTTGGTTTTTAAAAAATAAATTTTCATATATTTATAGTGTCTGAGATATTAAGGTTGAGTATCTTAAAAGTGTTTTTAATTTAGTTTATTTTTGATAGAATAAAAATAAAGAGTTAATGTCAAATTGTGTGTAAATTAAAATTAAGCGGCATAACGAACCT
>JBBINX010000010.1:3702-44509 GCA_037443685.1 Ignavibacteriales bacterium | reverse complement strand
CTGACCTTCTAAAGTATTCAGCCAGCCAGTTGTATATGGATCTCCTGTCGATTGGTACACTGAAACTGGATTATCGACATCGAATAGATTTTCAATCCAGATATAAGGAACGACCGTCAAATTTTTATAATTAAATGGTTTCTCAATTTTAACATCAACTCTGAAATTGGCGGGTCCCGTGGCAGAGTTAACATATCCTTTTGTATTACCGTAATTTGTGCTTCCTGCTAAAATATTTTGCGATTCAAGTGGTGTGTAAGGCCTTCCACTATTAAAAGTCATTAATAAATTTGCAGCCATCATTTCGAAAACACCAAGTGCACCTTTGGGTACATTGAAATTCAAATTTACAACGCCCGTGTGTCTTTGGTCAAAATCCAATAAGGATATAACTTTTGGAATTTCTCCGTTGACGTTTCTAAAGGCAGCTGTGAATGAAGAACTCGTCGAAGAGCCAGTTCCTTCAGCCAAGGAATAAGTATAATCTGTTCGGAAAGAGAAATAACCAATTCTTCTGACGTCAAGTGAAAGTTGGAACCCTTTAATCGTTCCAAAATCAGTATTAGTAGGCGTTATATACCTTAATAATTCGCCCCCCTCTTGACGTTGAAAAAACACTGTAGCAGTATTTATTAATCCTTCTGTATTTTTATAGAATGCTGCTAATTCAAGAGCTGCATTATCACTCAACATTTGTTTAAAGCCGATATCGTATTGTGTAGTTATTTCACTTATTGCATGGCCATTATTGACTGACCAGTTATTATCTGTTTCTAAAAATTCTAGATCAAAAATAGTTGTAAATAACTGATTTAACGGTGGCTGTTGTATAAATTTTCCATACATCGTATAGAAGGTCGTATTAGTTGTGACTGGGAAGGCTAAACCAATTCTCGGTGAGAAGTATATTTCTGGTTTTTTAGTAATAAAATCACCATCATCATATCCGTGTGGGTCGCTACCTCCACCGAAAGGAAATTTCGGATCTTTCAATATTTGGGCCCTCATGTCGAAATAATCCATACGAAGACCTAAATTGATAACCATATCACTTAAATCGATTCGGTCTTGAAAATATGCATAACTTAATATTGGAGTCCTCGGTTCAAATTCATCACCTTTACTACTCTTATTACGTCCAAAAATATCAAATCCAAATACTGTTGGAGTGAGCCGTCTAAACCGATCGTATTCATTGGGTAGTGCTAATATAGCTTTTGCCGATAATGTCCTTGGCCCAATCGCATAGTAACGAAGCACGTTATAATTAATTCCTCCGCCAAATTGGAGTAAATGTGCCCCTTGTTGCGTAACAAAATCTAAATCGGCATTATACGTATCATTGTTCGTTTTGAAATAACCGTTAGAAACTCTGCCATTTTTAGCAAATATCCCAAATTCATCGGCGGGAATTATTCCACCCCACGAAGGTAAATTAACTCCTTGCTCATTCCAATTTCTTAAACTATCTCCATAAGCATACAAATCTCGGAACCAAACACCATCACCCTGTTCATTTTTAAATAATTTGTAACCGATATTCAAGTTCCAATAAGTGTTAGCGCTTATGTTGTGTGATAATCTACTACTAAAAGTGGAATTTTGTCTTTCAATTCTAGGGTTATGAGCAGAATTAGCTTTAACAAAGGAATGAGTGTAAGACCTAAAATTCCTTTCATTTATATTCGCACTTAAATTCACAGAAAATTTTCCGAGGTTATGTTGAGTTTTTGCAGTATATCTCCACACATCAGCTGTGTTATTCGGCAAAAAATCACTTTTAAAGCCTGTAGTTTTTATGTCCACACCAACAGCTTTGGGAGTACCATCTTTAAACCAACCTCTTTCGCCAGACAGGAAAAATGTATGTTCTTTGATCCCAGGAATAATAGCACCACTTAAATTTAATGTGTAAAGATTATATCCATACTTATCTGTAAAAGATGAAGATAATAAATCAGCGGAGATTGAGTAAGAGGAACTGCCTGATTTTGTAGTAACACCAACAATTCCCGATTGAGCTTGTCCGTACTTTGCTTCATATCCACCTATCTGGAAGGATAATTGTTCAATAGCAGAATTACTAATCTGAGCATAATTTATTCCTGTAAACGCATCATTTTGAGGGACACCATCTACGATATATAAAACTTCACCTCCTCGACCTCCTCGCACATTAATCGTGGCATTACCACTAACTCCACCACTTCCTTCTGCAACTACAACGCCGGCTTGTAACGAAGCTAAATTTTCAACACCTCTAACAGGTAATTGTTCGATTTGTTTTGAATCGATAATTTTTGTTGTATTTGTAGCTTTTGCTTCGAAAAACTTTCTTCCTTCGATAACAATCTCAGGAAGAGTTAAGTCAGTACTTAGTGAAGCATTTAATTCGTATGTAATACCTGCCACAATACGAACTTCTTTAATGGTTTTGGAACCATAACCGACGTGTGAAATGCGAACATCGTAAGTTCCAGGAGTTATATTAAGTACAAAATATTCTCCGTTCACATCGGTTGCTGCTCCTAATTTTGTATCTACTAATACAATATTGACGCTTACTAACGGTTCTTTTGTATCAACATCGATTATTTTACCGCTAAGTTTGCCAACTCCTAATTGAGCAAAAGAAATTTCGATGAACAACACCGATAGAAACAAGAAAAAGAATAAATTATATAGATATCTTTTCATTTTCTCTCCTTTAATTATTTATATTTAAAATATCAACCTCATAATATTATATTGAGGTTTTGGGGGTTACCGATCTTTGAAAAAATATAAGATAGACTTCTATAAAAAACATAGAAGTCCATCTCACAATTTTTTTTTGTTAAAAAAACACAATTATTTCATCAACACCATTTTTTTAGATGTCGTGAAGTCACCGGCCTTAAGAGTATATATATATACTCCCGAGGAAAGTTTCGACGCATCGAAGTTTACTCTATAATTATCAGGTGTTTGTTTTTGGTTAACTAGTGTAGCCACTTCTTGTCCTAATATATTATAAACTTTTAGACTTACAAAAACTTCCTTTGTCACTGAATATTCAATTTTGGTCGAAGGGTTAAATGGATTCGGATAATTTTGTTCTAACGCAAATTCAGTTGGGAGACCTCTTGGATTTTCAACTGAAGTCTCACCGGGATTGAAATCAATCCATCGATAAATCCAGTCGACCATCGCTCTTGGTCCACCTATGGATGGATTTGACGCTAAGAAGACGTAGCAACCAGATGAAGTATCAGCAAGGTACACAATATGAGCACGCTTTAATGTGCCTGTGGCACCGGCTGTTAGATGTTTTTCTGTATATGTAAATAGGCCGCCGTCGCTGTTTGGTAGCATCTGAGGTGTACCCCACGTAGCGCCGTTATCTGCAGACGAATTATACCATATATCGTATTTGCATATCCCATTTGCTGCAGTGTCTATAATTCCACTTGGTAGAAACCGCATTTGAGACCATGCGGCAAATACTGCATTTCCAGTCGGATCAATAGATACTGTTGGATAACAGAATCCAAAAGCATTGCCCGAACGTCTATATGTAGCATATTGTGGATTATATATACGAGCTGGGCTGGACAATATTTTCCATCCGGTAAATCCTGATCTCCAATATAGAGTAGAAAATGCTGTTCTAAATGTGTCATTTACTACTGTAAAAGAATATCCTTGTGTAACAACGTGTAAGCGGTTCTGTGCATCCCATACTCCGCTCAACTGCCCAAAATTTTGAAAGAGTGGATAAATAGTATCAGTTCCGAAGACAACCATATCACCATCACGACCTAATGTATTCCAAGTCCATGAGGTTCCTGCATTAGTTGATAAAAAATAACCAATCTTATCAGCGCTATCAGGATGAATTGTTCCAATTGGAGCAATATGTCCTTTGCCTGTAATGGTTGTAACAACAGCAAGGTTACCGTTTGGTGCAATAAGAATAGGTACATCTAATGAACCAACGGCATATTTCTCGCTCAACGGTACGACACTCATTAAGTTTGGAATTACCATTTCCCAACTATCTCCGAATGTGGTAGATTTTAAGACCGAATATTGACTTCGTGCAGGTATACCAGTATCATACCACCAGAGTGTTTCAGTAGCATTATCAACTGTAATTTCAGGATCTTGGAGTCGAGTGGGGACATCAGTTTTAATAAAATTCACTGCACCTGAATCGGAGTCTATCGCAAACCAATTAGGAGTATGCCCAACGACTACACCAACATTTTTTAAATTAGCGCTATTGAATACATCAATTCCACCGAATCCTGAAGCCGCCGTAGCTTTAGGAACAGGGTATGCTGTTTTCATTGTAGATCCTACTATATAAATATATTTTTGAGCTCTTCGGTTTGCCGGGGCTATTAAGGATTCATCTCGTTCCTGAAAAGTAAGATGTGCGCGTGTACCATTACTCCAGGTGGCTAATGACCGAGTTGCGCCGGAATTAAATCCATAATCATAATCGGTTGTACCGATCTTAACACCGGTTAAAGAAGATGTTTTAGAGAACTCGGTTGTAGGTTGCTTTATTAGCTCAGGTATCTGATATACGGTGTTATCAATAACACATTCTGGTGGTAGTTGCCACGATTGTTCTTTAACTACCATCTTTGGCTGGGCTACCATAGACACTGATACCATAATAGTCAACACAAAAATTAGTAAAATTTGTAATTTGTTCATATCTAGCTCCTTAATTTTGTTAGTAGATTTGTTATTTGTACAGAAAAAAAATTAGTTTCGGGAAAGTATTAAAAATTTTCCATTGTTTACCTTTATATTTTATTATTTTAATGAAAAACAGTTGTTTACCCCGATTCTACTGGGGTTTACCCCGTAGAACAAGGTTTATACCGCTGGCAGTAAAATAAATCTTTATTGATGTGTCAAGTTACTTTAAATTATTTAGATATTTGCAAGAACAGCCAGCTACTTTAATTCGATAGAATATATGTATTTTTTAATTATATGTCAAGTATTTTCTATAGAAATTCTGGATTTGGGTAAAATATTAAATACACCTTCAAGTGCTTCCAGCAAACACTCAATATCATCCATTTTTAAATATCCAATATTCGAAATTCTAAATATTTTTTCTTTAAAATCCCCCTGTCCACCAGCAACAATTACATTATACTTGTTTTTGAGTGTATTTAACAGATTTTTTTGAATAATTGTTTCTAGTGTGCAAACCGCAGTGAGAATGTCTGAAGGTGATTCTGCGAATAATTTCAACCCGATGGACAAACATTTGTTGCGTATGATACTACTAAAGTTCCTATTTCTTTCCCAAATATTTTCTAATGTCGAATTTCTGATCATATTCAACGCCACATCCAAACCCATTATCAGGGTTGTCGCTGGTGTCCATGGTGTTAAGAACTTGCTTTGAGATTCAATTCCCTTTTTTATATCAAAGTAATATTTCTTAATATTAGAGTGAAAAACTTTTTCTTGAGCTTTCTCACTAAGCGTAATAAAAGACAAACCAGGCGGAGTCATCAAACCTTTTTGTGATGCCGAAACCACTACATCTATCCTCCAATCATCAGTGAAAAATTCTGTACCCGCAAGAGAACTGATAGCATCTACTACTATCAATGCGTCGGAATTGTTCCGAATTATCCTGGCAGCGGTTTTTATATCATGTTGAACACCGGTGGATGTTTCGCATTGAGTAAGAAATACCGCTTTTATTTTCGATTGAGCCTTCAGATAACCGCCTAACAAATCCGTATCAAGAGGCTTACCCCACTCTATTTTCAACTCAGTAACCTTTGCACCGAACGCTTTGTTGAGTTCACTCCATCGTTGTCCGAATTTTCCTGCGTTCACTACAAGCACTTCATCACCTATGGAAAGTAAATTACAAACCGCCGCTTCCATCGCTGCCGTTCCGGAACCTGTTATAACATAAACATCCCTGTTCGTTCGAAAAACATATTTAAGATTATTAAGAACTCTTTCCATCAGTGTTTTGAATTCAACATGCCTATGATGGATAATGGGTTTGCTCATTGCAGAAATAACTTCGGGTGGAAGGGGTGTTGGCCCAGGCGTGAATAATCGTTCTTGCATGTTAGATACCGGATATGAATTTGATCACTTCCCAAACTTCGGCTTTTCCTTTTCCTTCGGTTGCCGAGAAAGGTATGATACGTTGATTATAATTTGTATTGTTAAACATATTTTGAAAGCACTTCATTTGTTTTAATAATTGGTTGTTAGATAATTTATCTGCTTTGTTCAACAAAATGATGTGTGGTATTTTATAATTTTCGAACCAATCAATCATCATTTTATCGTACTCATTCAACTCATGACGTATGTCGATGATCAGTACGCAAAGTTTCAATGTCTCTTGTTGAATTAAGTATTGTTCGATAAGTATTCCCCATGCTTTTCGCATTTCGGCTCGTACTTGAGCATAACCATACCCGGGTAAATCGACAAAGAACAAATTATTATCTAGTAAAAAATAATTTATCTGTCTCGTTTTTCCGGGGTCGCTGCTAGTTCTCGCTAATTTGGTTAGTCCGGTTAATTTATTAATAACGGAAGACTTACCTACGTTGGATCTTCCGACGAAGGCAATTTGAGGTTGTTTGACCTCGGGGAAAATATATTTATCCGTTTTAATATTAGGTGCAACTACATATTTTAATTCTGCTGAGCGGATACGCATCAAAATATTTTACTTTTTAAATTTATATATATCCAAAATACAGATTGAATATACTAACTAAACAGACAAAATAAAAAAGGACGAAATTGTCTTCGTCCCTTTTTAAATTCGTTCACTGAACAATGCAGTAAATTATTCTTTAGCTGCTTCTTGTTCTATTTTAGGTTTTTCCGCCTTTTTTGACGGAGCTCTCTTTGTCCAACCCCTTTTTTCTTTTTTCTCTTTTACCGCAGGTTTAGGTGTCTCTTTCCCTGTGTTGTAATCTACTAACTCGAGAATACCCAATTGTGCACCGTCGCCTAACCGCTGACCTAATTTCACTATGCGTGTGTAACCGCCTGCACGAGTTGAAATTTTCGGAACGATTTCTGTAAACAATTCCGTAATCACGCCCCTGTCTTTGATGTAACGATAAACTTCTCTCCGTGAATGAACATCTTTTAACTGAGTGCTTTCTTCTTTAACGACTGCATTCTTTGCTCTTGTAATTAGTTTTTCTACGAAAGGTCTTGCTTCTTTTGCTTTTGCGAGTGTTGTTTTAATTTTTTTATTTTTCAATAAAGCAGTCGTTAAAGCGATAAGCAAAGCTTTTTTGTGACTGGTAGTTCTTTTTAACTTTCTTCCTGATTTTCTATGTCGCATGATTTATCCTATATTATTCTTTTAAGTACTTGTCAACGTCCATCCCGAAGGTCAGACCATATTTTTCTGCGATTTCGGTTAATTCGGATAAAGATTTTCGACCGAAGTTTCGAAATTTTAGTAAGTCAGAAATTTCTATCCGTACTAGATCACCTAAAGTTGTTACGTTCCCCGAACGCAACACATTATGCGAGCGGACTGAAAGCTCTAACTCATCAACGGGCGTTTTTAGAATTTCTCTTATTCGTGCAATCTCAGATTCTGATTCCCGTAAATCTGTTCCGCTAATTGGTTCATTCGAAAAATTGATGAATAGTTGGATATGGTCTCTCAATATTTTTGCAGCTTGCGTTAATGCATCATCTGGTGTAATAGACCCATCGGTTTGTATTTCCAATAACAATTTTTCGTAATCGGTCTGCTGCCCGACTCTTGTAGGTTCGATAGTGTAACGGACATTAATGATTGGAGAAAAGATCGCATCGATCGGAATAACACCCAAATGTTGTTCGTTAAATTTATTCTCTTCGGCTGGAACGAATCCTTTACCGCTTCCGATGTACAACTCGATTTCGAAAGTAACATCTTCCTCAATTGTGGCGATATGCTGTGAAAGATTCAATATTTCTATATCTGAACTCGCTTTTTGAATATCCGCAGCAGTAATTTTTTTAGGACCATCTACCGATAGCGTAATTTTTATAGCCTTTTTATTGATCAACTTCATACGTATGGTTTTCAGGTTTATTATTAATTCCGCTACGTCTTCTTTTACACCGGCTACCGTAGAAAACTCGTGTAGCACTCCTTTAATATGAATACCGATAAATGCTGTGCCGGTTAATGATGATAACAGAACACGACGTAAAGCATTTCCTAACGTTACTCCAAATCCTTTTTCGAGTGGTTGTAGAAAAAACTTTGCATAAGTATTGGAATAACTTTGATCTTCCATAACGAGCTTTTCTGGCATCTGTAGGTTTAATGTAATCATACCTTAATTTCTCCTTCTTTCTTATTCAATTATTATCGTTGAAAAATTATTTGGAGTATAATTCAACTATAAGCTGTTCATTTGCATTGAGTGGTATTTCAGCTCTTTCGGGAATATTTAAAAATGTCCCGCTCATCGTAGCTTTATCAAGACTCAACCACGGGTACATTGCGTTATCGCGTATGCGCTTCATAGAAGAGTGAATCATTTCCAACTTTTTTGAATGTTCGCGAACTTGTATTACATCACCCGGATTAACTAAAAACGATGGAATGTTTACGATTTTATTGTTTACAAAGAAGTGCCTGTGGCTAATTAATTGTCGAGCAGTTTTTCTAGACGGAGCAAATCCTAATCGGTAGATGACGTTGTCTAATCGGCGCTCGAGCAATTTAATTAACATTTCGCTTGTTCGACCAGTTTGCTTCAGAGCCTTCAAAAAATAATTATGGAATTGAGTTTCCAATAAACCGTACGTCCGTCGAACTTTTTGTTTTTCCCGTAACTGTACCCCGTACTCAGAAATTTTTTGACGCCTCGACTGTCCATGTTGTCCCGGTGGATAAGCCCTTCGTTCAACCGGACATTTTTCTGTAAAACACTTCGTCCCTTTTAAAAATAATTTTTGACGCTCTCTCCTGCATAATCTACAGCTCGAATCTATATATCTTGCCATTTTAAAATTTTACCTCTTATTGTATATATTGTAATTTTTAAATTTCTGTTTTTTAAACTCTTCTACGCTTGGGTGGTCGGCATCCATTGTGTGGAACAGGCGTTATATCACGGATTATCAAGATTTCTAATCCTACAGTTTGTAACGCTCTGATTGCCGCTTCTCGACCAGAACCAGGACCTTTGACGAATACTTCTACTTTTCTCAACCCCATGTCGAAAGCTTCCTTTGCAGCTGCTTCTGCTGAAACTTGGGCTGCGAATGGGGTATTTTTCCGCGATCCTTTAAATCCGTTCTTACCGGCGGATGACCAACTTATCGTGTTACCATATATATCGGTAATTGTTACGATAACGTTGTTGAAGGTCGCTTTGACAAAAACTATTCCGTTGATATCAACTTGTTGTTTTTTCTTTCGTTTTGCTGTTACTGCTTGTGTTGCATTAGCCATTTATGCTCCAAATTAAATTTCTCATAGAATTATTTGTTTATTACTTTTTAGCTGCGACTTTTTTCTTTCCTGCTACAGTCTTTCTCTTACCCTTACGTGTTCGCGCATTAGTCCTTGTACGCTGCCCTCGTACAGGTAAACCTCGCCTATGTCGGATCCCGCGATGACAACCGATGTCCATCAATCGCTTGATGTTCATTTGAACTTCGCTCCGAAGAGCACCTTCGATTTTTAGATCAGTAGTGATAATCGACCTAATCTTAGCAATTTCCTCGTCGTTTAACTCGCTGATTCTTTTCATCCGGTCTACTCCGGCTTTATCAAGAATATTTTTTGCGGTGGTTCTTCCGATACCGTAAATGTATGTTAAGCCGATTTCCGAGATTTTATTTTTCGGTAAATCTACGCCCGCTAATCTTGCCACTTATTAATTCCTTTCATTTTTAATTCTATTTTCACTAAAGTCTTAAAATTATCCTTGACGTTGTTTGTGTTTCGGATTTTTTTTGCAAATCACGTGAACAACACCTTTACGCCGGATAATCTTACAGTTGTCGCATACTTTTTTTACTGATGATCGAACTTTCATTTTTTCTCCTTATTTATACCGGTAGGTTATTCTGCCTTTTGTTAGATCGTATGGCGATAATTCTACCGTTACTTTGTCTCCTACAAGAATCTTAATAAAATTCATTCGCATCTTTCCGGAGACGTGTGCTATTATCTCGTGTTCATTTTCCAATTTTACTCTGAACATAGCATTCGGCAGTGTCTCGGTTATAGTTCCGTCCATCTTTATTGGTCCTTGTTTTGCCATGTTCTCTACTTTGTTAATATTTCAGGTTCACTATCTGTAATTAGTACAGTATGTTCAAAATGAGCAGACGGCGTTCCGTCTGCAGTCATTACTGTCCAACCATCTGAGTGAAATTTTACTTTATATGTTCCTGCATTTACCATCGGTTCAATCGCTAAAGTCATTCCTTCTTTTAAAACCATTCCTGTTTCTTCTGAAACATAGTTTGGAACAGGTGGCTCTTCGTGCAAATCTCTACCGATGCCGTGACCTACAAGCTCACGAACAACTGAAAATCCGGCTTTCTCTACGTGCTTCTGAATCGCATTAGATATGTCTTGGACTCTATTGCCTTCTACGGCTTTGGCGATACCTAAATAGAGCGATTCTTCTGTAACCTTTAATAGCTTTGCTTTCTCTTCTGACACAAATCCTACTGCAAAAGATTTTGCACCGTCGCCGTGATACATATCTTTTTTAACACCTACATCTATCGAAATAATTTCACCTTCTGATAAAATGTGATGACAGGGAATTCCGTGAACCACCTGATCGTCTATCGAAGTACATAAGCTCGCTGGATACAAATTTTTTTTATCATTACCGTATCCTTTGAAAGCCGGTTCAGCACTTTGCGACCTTATATATTCTTCGGCAATTTCATCCAATTCTTTTGTCGTTACACCCGGTTTTATAGATTTTCCTAACAACTTTAATACGTCAGCGACTATTCTGCCACACTCACGCATCAATTCAATTTCTTCCGGTGTTTTTATCAATCCTTTCGACATCCTGTCAATTTTGGGCAACCCAGAAAAGTGATTATCCTCTCCTACCCTTCAAATGACCTGTTTTCATAAAACCATCGTAATGACGCATCAAAAGGTGCGATTCTATCTGCTGTAAAGTATCCAAGCCAACACCAACAATAATTAATAAACTGGTCCCGCCGAAGAAACTAGCAAATGAACCTGTAACACCTAAGTTCATCATGAATGTCGGTAGGATCGCTATAATAGCCAAGAATATCGACCCCGGTAATGTAATTTTAGTTAAAATATTATCTATAAAATCAGATGTATTTTTACCAGGACGAATACCAGGGATAAATCCGCCCTGTTTTTGCATCGTTTCTGCAACATCTTTTGGATTGAATGCAATCGCAGTATAAAAATATGTAAAGAAAACTATCATAAGCCCATAAATGAAAGAATATACATAGGAACTATGATCGAAATATTTTGCAATACTTCCTAAAAACTCACTGTCCGGAAAGAAGGTTAGTATTGTACTCGGTATAAACATTATTGATTGTGCGAATATAATCGGCATGACTCCAGCAGTATTTACGCGCATTGGAATATATTGAGTTACACCGCCGTAAACTTTACGACCTATTACTCGTTTTGCATACTGGACAGGAATTCTTCGGGTGCCTTGTGTAACGAGAATAACACCAGCCACGATAGCCACCATTGCGACGATGATTACGATTTCAATAATCAAACTACGAGCACCGGAGCTGACGAGTTGGTACTCATCCAAAATTGCGTGCGGAAATCGAGCTATGATTCCAATAAAAATTACTAACGATATTCCGTTACCGATACCCCTTTCAGTAATCTGTTCACCGAGCCACATCATAAAAATTGTTCCAGAAGTGAGAACAATTATAGTGCTTATAAAAAACCAGACACCTTGAACTTCAGCAGGGACGATAGGAACATTGGCCGCGTGCATATTGATAAGTCGAACACTTACGCCCCAAGCTTGAAGCATAGAGATGACTACGGTTCCGTACCGGGTTAGTTGTGTAATTTTTTTCCTACCCTCCTCACCTTCCTTAGAAAGTTTTTGGAAGTAAGGTACAACGGCGCCTAACAATTGAATTATAATAGATGCGCTGATGTAGGGCATGATTCCAAGCGCAAAAATTGCGGCATTACTAAAAGCACCGCCTACGAATAGATCGTACAAACCGAAAAGTGTATTCGCAGATTGGTTACGCACTGCTTCGGCAACTGCCGATGCATCGACTCCGGGTAACGTGACGTGGGCACCTATACGAACTACAATTAATAGTGCTGCTGTAAATATTATACGCTGCCTAAGTTCTTGAATTTTAAATATGTTTCTAAAACTTTCGCTAAGTTTTGCCATTTCTACTTATTCAGAGCAATTGTTTGTAATTTCCCTCCGGCAGCTTCGATCTTTTCGACCGCAGTCTTGCTGAAGGCGTGAGCTGATACATTAAGTTTTGTTTTTAGTTCACCATTACCTAATATTTTTAGTGGTAAGGATTTTTTCGAAACAACTCCAATCTTATGTAATATTTCGGGAGTAACTAAACCATCTTGAAGTTTTCCGGAAGCGGCTAATTTTTCTAATTTATCTACGTTTAGTGCTTCATACTCTTGCCGAAGTACATTTGTAAATCCGAATTTAGGTACGCGTCGAGATAATGGCATCTGACCGCCTTCAAACCACGGACGATAACTTACCCCTGAACGTGCGCCTTCACCTTTATGACCCCGCGTCGCTGTTCCACCGTGACCCGAACCTTGACCTCGGCCAATTCTTTTGCGTCTTTTTCTAGAGCCTTCTTTATATTTTAAATTCGATAATAATGCTTTTTCCATCGTTTTTCTTTAATTTATTTCTTCAACTTTTATTAGATGTATTACTTTATTTATCATTCCTCGAATTTGAGGTGTATCATTTTTAATCACCGTCTTACGCGGCTTCCCTAAACCTAATGCTTTTATCGTTCGTTTATGAACTTTAAGCGTGTCGATAATGCTTACGACTTGTGTGATTTTTAATTTCTTTTCTGTCATGTTAACTTTCAATCTATGTTTACTTCTGTTCGTTTTTCAAACAGTTCGTTAAGTTTAATATTGCGACGAGCAGCAATTTCTACTGCATCACTACCATTAAGTAATCCAGATAATGTTGCTTTAACTACATTATGAGGATTGGGTGAACCGAGTGATTTAGTCAGAATATCTTTAATACCTGCGAGTTCTAAAACTGCTCGAACTCCACCCCCGGCGATAAGACCAGTGCCAGGTGAAGCTGGTTTGAGTAATACTTTTGCAGCTCCATATTTTGCAAATATAGGATGTGGTATAGTTCCTTTTGCAATTGTAACTTTTACAACATTTTTCTTCGCATCATCAGTACCTTTTGCAATAGCATCGCTAACTTCGTTAGCTTTACCGAGTCCAACACCGACGTGTCCACGTCCATCGCCAACAACAATGATAGCGTTAAAGCTAAAGCGACGTCCACCTTTCACAACTTTAGCCACTCTGTTAATATGGACAATTTTTTCTTTTAATTCGAGTTCACTTGCTCTAATTCGTGCCAAATCTATACTCCATAATTTTTAATTTTCTAACAATCATCATTTCTTGCTGCCGGGGGAGGATTCGAACCTCCACATACGGCTCCAAAGGCCGCTGTCCTGCCATTAGACTACCCGGCAATCGGTGCCATTTTTTTTTCAAAAAACCAATCCACCTTCTCGTGCGCCGTCTGCAATTGCTTTTACCTTTCCATGATACTTATAGCCCGAGCGGTCGAAGACAACTTGTTTGATATTTTTCTGAAGCGCTTTTTTTGCCAAATTCAAACCCACAATTTTTGCTTGTTCGATTCGTCCCTTCTTACCTTTTAACACTTCTGCAACCTCTTTAGAACGAGTTGATACATAAGCAATCGTTTTTCCTTTTGTATCGTCTATTAATTGGGCATAAAGATGCTTCAAGCTTCTGTAAACAGTTAACCGTGGTTTTTCGTTAGTGCCGGTAATAGTTTTTTTTATATGCTTTTTAATCTTATTTCTTTTTTTTGTTCTATCTTTTTTTATCATATTCAGTCCTGTTTCAAAAAATGATTACTTTGCACCAGCCGATGCTGCAGCTTTACCGGCTTTACGACGTATGTATTCGCCTTCGTATTTTACGCCTTTACCTTTGTACGGTTCCGGTTTTCTGAAAGCCCTGATTTTTGCAGCAACTTGACCAACGAGTTGTTTATCGATACCTGATATCACTATCGATGTCGGTTGAGGTACTTCTAATTTAATACCCGCAGGGGGTAGGAATAATATCGGATGGGAATAACCCAAAGCCAATTGAATACCTCTTCCCTTTAACTCAGCTTTATAACCAACACCTACTATTTCTAATTTCCTTTGGTAACCATCCGAAACACCTTTAACCATGTTTGCCAGCAAAGCACGCCACAAACCGTGGAGCGATTTACTTATTTTTTCTTCGTTGATTCTTTTTAAAACAACTTCATTCTGCTCAACACTTGCAGAAATTGATTCGTGTATTTTGGTCTGTAACTCACCTTTAGGTCCATGAACCGTGATGAGGTTGTTATCAATTTCTATTTTAACCCCTTTTGGAATGGGGATCGGTTTTCGTCCAATTCTTGACACTTTAATTCTCCTTTAGCTCAAATGAATTACCATAAATGACATAAAATTTCACCACCGATATGCTGTTGTTTTGCTTCTTTATCGGTTTTCAGACCGTTAGACGTTGATATTATTGCGATTCCTAGTCCGCCTAATACTCTCGGTATGTTTTCGGCATCAGCATAGACTCTCAAACCGGGTTTGCTGATCCGTTTCAAACCGCGAATAACATTAACACCGCCGGAATATTTCAGTTGTATTCTTATAATCCCTTGTTTGTTATCGGCGATTTCCGAATAATCGTTTATATACTTTTTCTCTTTTAAAATTTTTGTTATTTCTCTTTTTATAGAAGAGCTTGGTATATCAACTCTTTTTCGATGTGCGCTGATAGCGTTTCTTAAACGTGTTAAATAATCAGCTATTGGATCGGTAACATTCATATTATATTTTTTATCCTTAAAATTTTATTTTACCAGCTTGCTTTACGAATACCAGGAATTTTTCCATCTAAAGCGAGTTGTCGAAAACAAAGTCGGCAGATTCCGTATTTCCGAATGTACGCTCTGGGTCGACCACAAATATTGCAGCGATTATGTTTACGGACCTCGAATCTGGGGACCTTCTTTGCTTTTTCTCTCATTGCTAAACGTGCCAAGTATACTCCTGATTTATTTTTAATTAATTACTGTCATTTGAATTATGGCTTTACGAAAGGAACACCGAAGGCTTTGAGTAGTTCGTAGGCTTCCTTATCGGTTTCTGCCGTAGTAACAAAAGTAATATCCATGCCGAAAATTTTTGTTATCTTATCAACATCGATTTCCGGAAAAATAATTTGTTCTTTAACACCCAAGGTATAATTACCTCTTCCGTCGAAAGATTTGTCGGATAAACCTTTGAAGTCGCGAATTCTTGGCATCGCTATATTTATCAGGCGATCGAAGAATTCAAACATTCGTTGGCGCCTTAATGTAACTCTTACACCCACAGGCATACCTTCGCGAAGTTTAAAATTCGAGATAGCTTTTTTTGCTTTTGTAACTACAGGTTTCTGGCCTGCTATCATTTCCAGTTCTTTCGTTACGACTTCTATAATTTTCGGGTCCTGCGATGCTAAGCCAGCACCGACGTTTATAGAAATTTTTTCGATCTTTGGAACTTGCGCCACACTTTTATAACTAAACTTTTCTTTTAAAGCGGGAACTATCTCTTTTTTATATTTTTCGTATAAACGGGGAGTGACGCCTTTTTCTTCGATACCTCCTTTTATAACCATAGGAGCCGCTTTAGTTTCTTTTACGTTTTTTGTTGTTTTTTCTTTTGCCATATCTTTTTTTATATCAGTTAGAACATTTCCTCACAATTTCTGCATATCCGCATAACGTGCTTACGACCGGTTGCAGCATCGGTTACTTTTTTACGACCGACGCGTGACGGTTCGCTACACTTCGGGCAGATTACCATCACGTTGGAGACATGAATAGGGGCTTCTTTTTGAACAATTCCACCTTTGGGATTTTTTTGATTCGGACGCGTATGACGTTTTGTAATATTCACACCCTCAACGATAACACGGAGGTTATTACGAAAAACTTTTAGTACTTTACCCGTTTTACTTTTTGCATTTCCGGAAATTACTACTACATTGTCATTCTTATGGATTTTCATTTTTTATTCCTCTACAACACTTCTGGAGCTAATGAGATTATTTTCATAAAATTTCTATCGCGTAACTCACGAGCCACCGGTCCGAAGATTCTTGTGCCACGTGGTTCACCTTGAGCGTTTAATAAAACCGCAGCATTTTCGTCGAACCTGATGAAGGATCCGTCTTTGCGGCGCGTTTCTTTTTTTATGCGAACTACGACAGCCCTTGATACTTCACCTTTTTTAACACCAGCACCGGGAATTGCACTTTTTACTGAAACTACTATGATATCGCCAATACTTGCATAACGTCGATCGTGCCCGCCGAGAACCCGGATACAACGCACCTTCTTGGCGCCGGAATTGTCAGCAACTACTAAGTTGGTTTCTTCCTGTATCATTTTCTAACTTCCTTCTCTGTTTACTTCGCTTTTTCTAAAATTTCTACCAGACACCAGCGCTTACGTTTGCTTAATGGACGGACTTCCATAATCTTGACGATATCACCTAAATTTGATTCTTCTTTCTCGTCGTGTGCCATGAAATTGGTCGTTCGGGTAAAATACTTTTTATATAGTGTATGAGGTACTTTTCGTTCTACAGCAACTACTATACTTTTTTGCATTTTATCGCTCACTACCTTACCGATCTTGATTTTTCGACTTGTGATCCGCTGAGCCATTTCTATATACCTTTATTTTCAATTTTCAAATTTTCTTTACTTAACTTTTCACCCAAAATTGTTTTCAGACGAGCTATATTACGACGTGCAACCCTGACCAATATCGGACTTGTTAATTGTCTTGTAGCCAACTGAAATTTTAAATGTCCGCTGTTTATTTCTTCTTCTTGAATTCGTTTATTAATTTCTTCGACCGTTAATTTTCTTATCTCGTGTGTTTTCATTCGTTTCTTCCATTCTTCTCTATTATCAACCACCATCGTAACCAATTCGGGTTACCATTTTCGCTTTAATCGGCAGTTTGTCGCAGGCAATATTCATCGCTTCTTCAGCAAGAGCTTTTTTGATTCCACCGAGTTCGAATAAAATTGTACCCGGTTTAACTACTGCAACCCAAAATTCCGGTGGTCCTTTACCGCTACCCATACGAGTTTCTGCCGGTTTTTTAGTAACTGATTTATCCGGAAATATTCTAATCCAGACTTTTCCTTCGCGTTTCATTAAACGCGTTAAAGCAACACGAGCGGCTTCGATCTGGCGTTGGGTAATCCAACCGGGTTGCAAGGCTTTTAATCCAAAATCACCAAAAGCGACTGTGGCACCTCGAGTAGCTTTTCCTTTCATTCTTCCGCGCTGCGATTTTCTATATTTTACACGTTTAGGTAGTAACATTTTTCTTCACCATTTGCTTTAGTATTGAAGTGGGTTTCCGAGAATTTCACCTTTGCATACCCACACTTTTATTCCGATTGCACCATAAATAGTACGTGCTGTTATTGTTGCATATTCAATATCTGCACGGAGTGTGTGGAGTGGAATTCTTCCTTCTTTATATTGTTCAGTACGCGCGATTTCAGCACCACCTAAGCGACCACCACACTTTACACGAACGCCCTCAGAACCCATTCGCATTGCAGACGTGATAGCACTCTTCATTGCGCGACGGAAGGATATTCTTCCTTCGATTTGATTTGCAATTGTTTCGCCAATTAAATATGCATCAAGCTCGGGTCTTTTGATTTCGCTAATTAATAGTTTTACATCTTTATTTGTAATTTTTTTCAATTCTTCTTCAAGTTGAGATATCTCTTTACCGCTGCGACCGATAACAATACCGGGACGCGAAGTATAAATCGTAATTCGAGCATGCTTAGGTGTTCGCTCGATCATTATTTTCGAGATACCCGCTTTTTTTAAACGGTTCCGAATATAGTTTCTGATAGTCATATCTTCGAGAAGCTTTGAACCACTTTCTTTTTTCTCGTACCAGTTAGAATCCCAATTTCGATTTATTCCTAAACGTAGTCCAATAGGATTTGTTTTTTGTCCCAATGTACCTCCTAATTCTCTTTTTCGGTCTTTTTTGTTGATATTTTCATTTGTTTAGTTTTTAGAATTTGTTTCGTTAGCTCTTTTTTTTCAGCTACTATCAATGTGAGATGGTTCGACCTTTTTATAATTCGATAAGCTCTACCCATCGGGGCGGGCGATATGCGTTTCATTGCGGGTCCTTCATTCACATATGCTTCTTTCACAAAAATATTATCATTATCAAGACGCGAACCCTCGGATTTGTTTTGAAGATTCGATACTGCTGAACGTAGTGTTTTTTCTACTACTTTCGATGCGTGCTTAGGTGAAAAATGAAGTATCGAAATCGCTTCGGTAACATTCTTACCGCGGATTAAGTCTACTACTAATCGCATTTTTCGTGGAGAAGTTGTAATATACCTGTTTAGTGCTTTTGCTTCCATAATTATCTCAAATTTTTAATTTCGTTCTTACCCTGTTGATGCTTCGCTTTTCAGGCCCGGGTGTCCGCGGAAAACTCTCGTAGGTGCGAATTCACCTAATTTGTGACCGACCATCCCCTCGTGCACATATACGGGAACAAATTTATTTCCGTTATGAACTGTGAATGTTAAGCCGACAAATTCCGGCGTTATTGTAGAAGAACGTCTGTAACTTTTTATCACTTTCTTCTGACCTGATTTTTGCATCTCCTGAACTTTTTTTAAAAGTTTAGGGTCAACGAATGGCCCCTTTTTGATTGAACGACTCATATCTCACTTTTTTAAATTATTTTTTACGTTTAATTATATATTTACTTGATGATTTTCTGATATTACGGGTTTTCTTGCCCTTTGTATGCCAACCCCAAGGTGAAACAGGATGCGGGTTTCCTTGTGGTGATTTACCTTCACCACCACCGTGCGGATGGTCGCAAGGATTCATCACAACACCACGTGATTGGGGTCTGATACCGAGCCAACGCGAACGTCCTGCTTTTCCATAACTTATATTCTCGTGTGTGATGTTGCTTACAGTGCCTATGGTGGCAAAACAAGCTGCACGAATTTTCCTTATCTCGCCCGAAGGCAGTTTCACCTGAACATAATCAACTTCTTTTGCCATCAGCTGAACGGATACACCAGCGCTGCGTGCAAGTTGAGCGCCTTTCCCTGGTTTTAATTCCATGTTATGCACGAAAGTTCCCACTGGTATATTGGCTAAAGGCAACGAATTTCCAATTTTAAATTCGGCTGTTGGACCGGATGTTACTTTATCGCCTACTTTCAAACCGTCAGGAGCAATTATGTAGCTCTTCTCGCCGTCGATATAATTTAATAGGGCGATCCTAGCTGAACGATTGGGGTCGTATTCAATAGCCGTGACCGTAGCGTTAACACCAAATTTCTTTCTATTAAAATCTATAATCCGGTAGAAACGTTTATGTCCACCACCACGATGACGAGCTGTGATGTGCCCGTTGTTATTCCTGCCACCCGATTTTTTAAGCGGCTCTATTAACGATTTTTCGGGTTCCACTTTTGTGATTTCGTCGAATGTCAAAACAGACATCCAGCGCGTACCTGGAGTAACAGGTTTCAATTTTCTAATTGCCATAATTTTTATATCCTTGGTCAGCTAATATGAGTATTTTGGTACTCTTTTCCTGACCCGCTATTTAGGTTAGATGTTTTCGAAGAACTCTATCTTTTCACCTTCTTTGATTGTTATGATAGCTTTCTTCCAACTCGATGTTTTTCCTTCGAATCTTCCACGGCGGGTCAATTGTGTTTTTCGCTTACCTTTATAGTTTACAGTTCTTAAATTTAATACTTTAACTTTATATTGTTTCTCTATCGCTTTTTGAATCTCAATTTTATTTGTATTTTTATTAACTTCAAAAGCATATTGATGCTTTGCTTCTAATTGAGTCATCTTTTCAGTCACAATAGGTCTAAATAATATTCCAATCATTTTCTTAATCCAATTTTAAAAAGTATTTTCAAGAGATTGCACCGCGCTCTTCTGAAGTAAGAGGACGTGGTTATTCATAATATCGTAAGTTGATACTCTGGAAGCTTCGATAATTTGCAAACCGGGAATATTCCGACCCGATTTAAATATCGCTTCGTTCTTCTCAGATAAAAGCAGAATGGTCTTTCGGTTTTCGAGTTTTAAGGCTTTTAAAATTAACATAAGATTTTTTGTTTTTGGAATATCGAAAACAAAATCTTCAACAACTTTAATATCTGCCTCTTTGGCCCGATAACTTAAAGCAGATTTGCGTGCAAGTTTTTTAACTTTATCAGGAAGGCGCATCGAATAATCACGAGGAACAGGTCCAAAAATTGACCCGCCGCCCTTCCAGAGAGGAGAACGATGTGTACCAACACGTGCCCTTCCGGTTTTCTTCTGCTTCCACGGACGTTTACCACTACCGCTGACTTCACCTTTTGTTTTTGTTTTGTGTGTTCCTTGTCGCTGATTGGCAAGAAAAACACGTACTGCTTGATAGATGGCATGGTCGTTCGGTTCGATTTCAAAAATTTCTGACGAGAGATTAATTTTTTCTCCACTTAACGTACCATCTTTTTTATATATATCTAATTCCATTTTAATTATTTAGATTCTTTGTGTATTTCGACATAGCAATTAATGTGACCAGGAACCGCACCTTTTATTAAAAGTAAATTGGATTCATTGATTACCTTAACGACTTTTAAATTTTTCACAGTTGTACGTGTGTTGCCCATTCTTCCACTCATTCTTTGACCTTTAAAAACTCTTGATGGATATGAGCTTCCGCCAATAGAACCTGGCGCACGCACCCGATCGCTCTGACCGTGAGTCTTTGAGCCACCGCCAAAATGATGTCGCTTTACGACGCCTTGAAACCCACGTCCCTTTGATTTACCAGCCACCGAAATAATATCACCTATTGAAAATATTGTATCGACTTTTATCTCATCACCCAATTTGAATTTTGATAAATCGAAACCTTTAAATTCACGTAATAATTTTTTCGGTGTTACACCGGCATTAGCAAAATGCCCCTTCAATGGTTTATTAACGGTGCGTTCTTTTTTAACTTCAAAAGCTAACTGGATAGCATCGTATCCATCAGTTTTTTTAGTCTTTATTTGCGTTACATGACAGGGGCCGGCTTCGATGATTGTGCAAGGTATTACCTCGCCGTATTCATCAAAGATACTCGTCATTCCAATCTTTTTTCCTAATATTCCAGTCATTGAATTTCTTATAATATCCGTTTCTAAAATTATACTTTTATCTCTACATCTACACCAGCAGGAAGTTCCAATTTCATTAGAGAATCAATCGTCCGGGGTGTTGAATTCAGTATGTCTATCAAACGTTTATGAGCACGTGTTTCGAATTGTTCACGCGATTTTTTATCGACGTGAGGGGATCGTAACACAGTAATAACGGTACGCTTTGTTGGCAAAGGAATCGGACCTGAGACGATAGCTCCGGTAGCTTTTACCGTTTTGATGATTTTCTCCGCAGATTTATCAATCAAGTTATGGTCGTACGATTTTAACTTTATACGTATTTTAGGACCTGACACGGGTTCTCCTATTCTATTACTTTTGTTACAACACCAGCGCCAACTGTATGACCACCTTCACGAATAGCAAAGCGAAGACCTTCTTCCATTGCTATGGTTGTAATCAACTCTATTTCCATTGCGTCTACGTTATCGCCGGGCATAATCATTTCGATGCCTGATGGCAAGTGTGCAATACCGGTAACGTCTGTCGTTCTAAAATAAAATTGTGGACGATAACCCGTAAAGAAAGGTGTGTGTCGACCGCCTTCTTCTTTCTTCAGTACGTAAACCTGGGCTGTGAATTTTTTATGAGGTGTAATTGAACCTGGTTTTGCACAAACCATTCCCCGTTCCAATTCTGTTTTTTCAACACCGCGTAATAACAGTCCTACGTTATCTCCAGCCATACCATCGTCAAGCTCTTTGCGGAACATTTCTACACCAGTAACGACCGCTTTTTTATGAGCGTTTAAGCCAATGATTTCGATTTCTTCACCAACACGAATCTTACCACGTTCAATACGACCTGTACCGACCGTACCGCGTCCAGTAATTGAGAAAACGTCTTCGACCGGCATTAAGAAAGGTTTATCCACTTCACGCTGTGGAATCGGAATGTATGAATCAACTGCATCCATTAACTTATAAATACAATCGAACGCAGGATCGTCTTTCTTTGAATCTGGTAGAATAGCAACTTCCATTGCTTTTAAAGCACTTCCGCGAATAATCGGTATTTCGTCACCAGGGAATTCGTATTGCTTCAAAAGATCTCTTAATTCAAGTTCGACCAATTCTAATAACTCTGGATCATCAACTGCGTCAACCTTATTCATAAACACAACGATCCTCGGAACACCGACTTGACGTGCAAGAAGAATATGTTCACGGGTTTGAGGCATTGGTCCGTCAGTTGCAGCTACTACGAGTATTGCACCGTCCATTTGAGCGGCACCGGTAATCATGTTCTTCACATAATCTGCGTGACCGGGACAATCTACGTGAGCGTAATGTCTTTTTTCTGTTGAGTATTCCACGTGAGCGGTTGCAATTGTGATACCACGTTCGCGCTCTTCAGGTGCATTATCGATAGAATCAAACGTTCTGATCGTCGATAGCCCCGCTTTACTTAAAATCATTGTGATAGCAGCGGTCAAGGTAGTTTTTCCGTGGTCAACGTGTCCGATTGTTCCAACGTTAATATGGGGTTTATCCCTCGTAAACTTTTCTTTTGCCATTTTTATGTCTCCTTTTAAATTGGGTGAATATTTTTAAATTTTTATTTTCGATACAAATATATTATTATTTATGCGACTAAAGCTTCTTTTCCTGAAAATCTTTCTACGATCTGATCAGTAACACTTTTGGGAGCGATATCATAATGCGAGAATTGCATTGTGTATAAAGCACGACCCTGGGTCATAGATCTCATTCTGGTTGCATATCCGAACATTTCAGATAAAGGAACGAATGCATGAACAATTTGAGCGTCTTTTCGTGAAATCATACCTTCGATTTTACCACGTCTCGAATTTAAATCGCCTAATACATCACCGATATAATCCTCGGGAGAAACAACTTCAACCGTCATTATAGGTTCAAGAATCATCGGTTTTGCTTTTCTTGCTGCTTCACGAAAAGCCATTGACCCAGCAATTTTAAAAGACATTTCGTCGGAATCAACTTCATGATACGAACCGTAGTATAACCGAACCTTTACATCAACGACAGGGTAACCGGCGAGAACGCCATTCTTCATTTGTTCAATGATTCCGTTTTCAACAGCCGGAATATATTCCTTAGGGACTACACCACCCTTTATATCGTCAATAAATTCGAAACCTTTCCCCTTTTCATTCGGTTCGATTTCGATTTCCACGTGTGCATATTGGCCACGACCACCTGACTGTTTGACGTGTTTATAAACTTGTTGAATTTTTTTAGTGATAGTTTCTTTATAAGCAACTTGTGGTTTACCGATGTTGGCATCGACTTTAAATTCGCGTTTCATTCGGTCGACTATAATTTCTAGATGCAACTCACCCATACCACTAATTATTGTTTGTCCTGTTTCTTCATCATTAAATATTTTGAATGTCGGATCTTCATCAGCTAATTTATTTAATGACTCACCCATACGTTCTTGATCAACTTTTGTTTTCGGTTCAATCGCAATCGATATTACCGGTTCCGAAAATTCCATCTTCTCTAATATTATCGGGTCACTTTCGTCTGTCAAGGTGTCGCCCGTTCTTGTAAATTTCAATCCAACCGCCGCAGCAATATCGCCTGTGAATGCTTCATCGATATCTTCGCGATGATTGGCATGCATTCTTAATATACGACCAATTCGTTCTTTGCGCTCACTAACTGAATTATATACATAAGAACCAGCGTTAATCGAGCCTGAATAAACACGGAAAAATGTTAATTTTCCAACAAACGGGTCTGACATAATTTTAAATGCAATAGCAGTGGTTTTTTCATTATCTGAAACTTTACGAACAATTTTATCATTTTTATTCGGATGGTGTCCTTTTACTTCACCAACATCAAGTGGCGAAGGGAGGAAATCTATAACTGCATCTAATAAATTTTGAACACCTTTATTTTTGAATGATGAACCACATAAAACAGGAATGATACTGACTTTTATACATGCGCGACGTAAAACATCCTTAATCTCGTGTGGTGATATTTCTTTTCCATTCAAATATTTTTCTAATAATGTGTCGTCTTCATCAGAAACCGCTTCGAGCATCTTTGTTCGATACAGCTGGGCTTTCTTTTTTAAGTCATGGGGAATTTCGATGTCATCCCAAGTAGTTCCCATAGTTGTTTCATTGAAAATCCTAGCTTTCATTGTAATGAGGTCGATAACGCCAGTAAACATATCGCCTTCACCAACAGGTAATTGTATCGGTACAGCGTGTGAACCAAGACGGTCTTTCATCATACTGATGACATTTAAGAAATCAGCGCCAACACGATCCATCTTGTTTACAAAAGCGATCCGGGGGACACCGTATTTATTGGCTTGCCTCCAAACGGTTTCTGATTGAGGTTCAACACCTCCAACTGCACAAAATAGGGCAACAGCGCCATCGAGAACTCTAAGTGAACGTTCAACTTCTACTGTAAAGTCTACGTGTCCTGGAGTATCAATAATATTCACTCTATTATTATTCCAGTAACAGGTGGTGGCAGCACTCGTAATTGTAATGCCCCTTTCTTTTTCTTGCTCCATCCAATCCATAGTTGCAGCGCCATCATGGACTTCACCGAGACGGTGTAATTTACCCGTATAGAACAGAATTCGTTCCGTAGTCGTTGTCTTACCAGCATCGATGTGAGCCATAATGCCGATATTTCTGATTTTTTCTAATGAATATTGTCTGGGCATTTTAATCTAATTTACCATTTAAAATGAGCAAAAGCTTTATTAGCTTCTGCCATTTTGTGTGTATCTTCTTTCTTCTTGATTGAACTACCTTCGTTATTCGAAGCAGCGAATAATTCTGAGGCTAATTTTTCTGCCATTGATTTATCTTTTCTCTCAGAAGCATACCTAATTAACCACCGAATAGCAAGTGCGATACTTCTATCCTCCCGAACTTCAGTCGGTACTTGATAAGTAGCACCACCAACGCGGCGTGCTCGAATTTCTAAAAGGGGTTTTACATTGTTCAGCGCTTTTCGAAATACATCTAACCCATTTGATTTAGACTTTTTTTCGATTGATTCGATTGCATTGTACACTATCCGTCGAGCAAGGTGTTTCTTACCTTCTTTTAAAATACAATTTATGAAACGAGAGACCAAAATATCGTTATATTTCGGATCTGGTGTTACAATCCTTTTTTCAGCTTGCTTTTTTCTCATCCGATTACCTTAATTTTATGCCTTAGGTTTCTTTGAGCCATATTTTGAACGTCCTTGCTTCCGGTCGGCTACGCCAGCAGTATCTAATGTGCCGCGGATGATGTGATATCTTACTCCCGGCAAATCTTTAACTCTTCCACCTCGAATCATGACGATAGAGTGCTCTTGAAGATTATGACCTTCACCCGGAATATATGCAGTAACTTCGATGCCATTTGTTAACCTGACACGGGCAACTTTTCTGAGGGCGGAGTTCGGCTTTTTAGGTGTAGTTGTATAAACCCTCGTACACACACCTCTTCTCTGAGGACACTCCTGAAGAGCTGGTGCTTTACTCTTCCAACTAACGCTTTTTCTGCTAATTCGCACCAATTGATTAATTGTTGGCAAATTTACTACTCCAAATTATTATTATCTTTATTCAATGCAATCTACTAAATTTTTAGATGATAAATATAACGAAAATTGATATTATAGTCAAGCATATTATTATAATTTCCAATTATCACTTAACTTTTTCACTTTTTTTAATTTTTTTCTTTACTTCTTTTTTGGGTATTTCAATTTTTTCTGGTATTTCAGTTTTCGGTATAGGCTCGATATTGGTTAAAGAAATTTCAAATGGGTTTTTCGAGGTTACTAAAATATTTTGGAACTTCCTCAAACCAGTACCTGCGGGTATTAAATGACCAACTATAACATTTTCTTTTAATCCCAATAAGTGGTCCACTTTTCCCGCTATCGCCGCATCAGTTAAAACTTTAGTTGTTTCCTGAAATGAGGCTGCAGAGATAAAACTGTCTGTCGAAAGCGAGGCGTGGGTAATACCGAGTAAAACTGGTTCAGATGTAGCTGGTTCTGCTTCTCTATATTCAATAATTTTCTTGCTTTTTTTCTTTATGATACTATTTAACTCTCGAATTTCTTTTTTTGTTCCGAGTTGACCGTTTCTAAGTTTGGAATCGCCTTTATTCGTTACATAAATTTTATCTTTAATTTCTTCATTTTCTTTTTGGAAATTCAACTTATCTACGATATCACCTTCTAAAAATCTTGTATCACCAGGATCAACAATTTTTACCTTTTGCATCATCTGTCGAACAATGATTTCGATATGTTTATCATTGATCTTCACTCCTTGTAACCGATAAACTTCCTGGATTTCATTCACAAGATATTCCTGCACTCTACCAACACCTTTAATTCGTAAAATATCATGCGGATCTATAGTGCCGTCGGTTAACCGTTCGCCAGCTCTGATAAAATCATTTTCTTGAGCTAATATATGTTTCCCCAGAGGTACGAGATACTGTTTTTGATCTTTGTTATCTATACTACTTATGATGATTTCCCGAGAGCCTCTCTTCTGGGGCCCAAAGTGAACAATACCATCAATTTCGGAAACGAGTGCTGGACTCACAGGACTACGCGCTTCGAATAGTTCAGTAACACGTGGTAAACCACCAGTAATATCTCTTGTTTTACCTTGTGCACGCGGAATTTTAACTAAAATTGTACCACCTGAAATCTTTTCACCATCTTCAACTACAATGTGCGAATGTGTAGGTATATTATAATTACCTATCTTTACTCCTGCTTCATTTTTAATAATAATAGAAGGACTTAGAGATTTATCGCGAGAGTCTATTACTACAGTGTGGATGTATCCAGTTTGTTCGTCGGGCTCTTGTCTGTATGTAACGTTTTCTTTTAATCCGGAATATTCAACTTTACCGGCGTGTTCAGAAACTATGACATTATTGTACGGATCCCACTCGTAAATAATTTCACCTTTTTTAATGTAAGACCCATTCTGCACAAGCAGCAAAGCTCCGTAAGGTATATCATATTTTGTTAATAATCTATTTTCGTTATCGTTTACCATCACCACACCGCTTCTGCCGGTAACAATACTTTTGTAAGTATCGTCATCTGTTTTAATTAATTTCACACCTTCATACTTAACGATACCATCAAATTTGGAAGTTATCTGCGATTGTGCAGCAATCAAACTTGCTGTGCCACCTGTATGGAATGTACGTAACGTAAGCTGTGTCCCGGGTTCACCTATCGATTGGGCACCAATAATTCCAACAACTTCACCAACTTTTACTAATTCACCTCTTGTCAGATTTCTACCGTAACACTTTGCACAAATTCCCCTGGTTGCTTCACAAGTTAAAACCGAGCGAATATCAACAGTTTCGATAGAAGTTTCAGAAATTTTCTGTGCGATCTCTTCTGTAATCTCGATGCCAGCAGGAGCTAACAATATACCATTGATTGGGTCGACAACATCGTTAACAGTTACACGCCCCAATATCCTTTCGGATAATGTTTCTTTTACATCCTCACCTTCTTTTAAAGCACCGGTTGTAACGCCTAAAATTGTACCACAATCTTCCGTTGTTATTATAGCATCTTGAGCAACATCTACCAGGCGTCGGGTCAAATAACCCGCATCAGCTGTCTTCAAAGCCGTATCAGCCAAGCCTTTTCTCGCACCGTGTGTCGAGATAAAGTATTCCAATACTGACAATCCTTCCCGGAAATTAGCTATGATAGGATTTTCAATAAGTTCGCCAGTTGACCCTAATAAACTCTTCTGTGGTTTCGCCATTAGACCCCTCATGCCAGCAAGTTGACGAATTTGCTCTTTCGATCCTCTCGAACCCGAATCGACCATCATGTACAATGAATTAAATCCTTCGAGTGAATGCTGAAGTGATTCAAATAATCGATCAGCAACTTTCGTTGTGGCACGAGACCAGATATCAATTACTTTATTGTAACGTTCGCCTGTAGTGATAAAACCTCTGTAGTATTGATTTTGAACATTATCCACATCCTTTTGAGCTTTGGTGATGATTTCTTCTTTTTCTTTCGGTATAATAACATCGCCAACGCTAACAGACAAACCACCTTGAGTTGCGTATTTAAAACCTAATTCTTTTAACTGATCTAAAAATTCAGATGTCTTGAGGTTACCGACTTTTCGGTAAACAAATCCGGTGATCTGGACTAAACGTTTCTTATTTAAAAGTTCGTTGATGTAGTCGATTCCTTTTGGAAGGATAGAGTTAAATATTACACGACCGGTTGTCGTGTCGATCATCTGTCCGTTGATACGAACTTTAATACGAGCGTGCAGCCCTACTTTTCCGGAATTGTAAGAAATCATTACTTCCTCAGGTGATGAAAATAATTTTCCTTCGCCGAGATCTCCTACTTTTAATTTAGTTAAATAATAACAACCAATGACCTGATCTTGAGTAGGATGTACTATCGGAGAACCGTTTGCAGGTGATAAAATATTGTGACTCGATAACATCAAAACACGTGCTTCTAATTGTGCATGGTATGAAAGAGGAATATGAACAGCCATCTGATCACCATCAAAATCGGCATTGAATGCAGTGCAAACCATCGGATGAATGCGAATAGCTTTTCCTTCTACCAGTATTGGTTGAAAAGCTTGTATCCCAAGCCGGTGCAGAGTTGGGGCGCGGTTTAATAAAACCGGATGTCCGTCTATTATGTTTTCCAAAACCTCCCAAACATCTGCACTTTTTTTATCTACAATTTTTTTTGCACTCTTTACTGTTTTAACTATACCACGTTCGATTAACTTGCGGATGATAAATGGTTTAAAAAGCTCTACCGCCATATCTTTTGGAATTCCGCATTCGTGGAGTTTTAATTCAGGACCGACTACAATAACTGAACGACCTGAGTAATCAACTCTTTTCCCAAGGAGGTTTTGACGAAACCTACCTTGTTTTCCCTTCAGCATATCAGCAAGAGATTTCAGCGCTCTATTATTGTCTGTTCGCACTGCATTCATCCGTCGGGAATTGTCGAAAAGCGAATCCACAGCTTCTTGCAACATTCTCTTTTCGTTGCGTAGAATAACTTCGGGTGCTTTAATGTCTATCAAACGTTTTAACCGATTATTTCTGATGATTACTCGACGATATAGGTCGTTTAAATCTGAAGTCGCAAACCTGCCTCCTTCAAGCGGGACCAATGGCCTTAATTCAGGTGGGATAACCGGGATTACTTCAAGTACCATCCATTCGGGTTTATTTAGTGCCGTGGTCTCTCGGTCACGGAACGCATCTAAAACTCTTAATCGTTTTAACATTTCCAATTTTTTTTGAGCAGATGTTTCTTCTTCTAAACCAACCCGCAGTTGTGCGATATCTGCTTCTACTTCAACTTTCTTTAAGAGCTTTCTTATAGCTGGAGCACCGATATCAACAATGAATTTACGCTCATCTGAATCATCAAGAGTTTGGTTATTTTCAGGAAGTGAAGCTAATATTTCGAAATACGATTCTTCCGAAAGAAGATCTAACCGTTTCAAACCTGTTGTTCCCGGTTGAACAACAACGTACGACTCGTAATAGATAATTTTTTCGAGGTCCTTGCCACCAATTCCGAGCACATATCCAATTTTCGACGGCGCCGATTTAAAATACCAAATATGAGCCACAGGTACTGCTAAATAGATATGTCCCATCCGCTCCCTGCGAACACTTTTTTGTGTTACTTCTACACCACATCTGTCGCAAATAATGCCTTTGTAGCGGATACGTTTATATTTCCCACAGTGACATTCCCAATCACGAACGGGTCCGAATATTTTTTCACAAAAAAGTCCGTCTTTTTCAGGACGGAATGATCTGTAATTTATAGTCTCAGGTTTTGTAACTTCCCCGTGAGAACGTGAAAGAATTGTATCTGATGAAGCAAGACTTATAGTGATCTTTGAAAAGCTTTTTTTCGTAGAACTTTCAGAATGTATGTATGGCATCTTTATATCTCCAAATTCATTTATTCAATTTTAATATCTAATCCCAAACCCATTAATTCACGAACGAGAACATTAAACGATTCAGGAATATTCGATTCTGGTAAATTATCGCCTTTAACTATAGCTTCGTAAACCTTCCCACGACCGGGGACATCATCACTTTTAACGGTTAATATTTCTTGTAAAATATTGGCGGCACCGTAACCTTGGAGAGCCCAGACTTCCATTTCTCCGAATCGTTGACCGCCAAATTGAGCTTTCCCGCCTAAAGGTTGTTGAGTGATTAAAGAATAAGGACCGATGGAGCGTGCGTGTATTTTATCGTCAACAAGATGCGATAATTTCATCATGTACAAGTAACCCACTGTTACTCTTTGATCGAACGGCTCACCAGTCATACCATCAATCAGAACTGATTTTGATGTTTCTTCTAGATCGGCTTTGATCAGTTCGTCCCTGACCTGTTCCCAAGATGCACCATCGAATATTGGAGTAGCATAATGTACATCCAATCTATGACCAGCCCAACCGAGCGCTGTTTCAAACAATTGACCAAGGTTCATTCTTGATGGAACTCCCAAAGGATTTAGGACTATATCGACGCTCGTTCCATCTGGCAAGAATGGCATATCTTGAATAGGAACAATCTTCGACACAACACCTTTGTTCCCATGTCGTCCTGCCATTTTATCACCAACCGATAGTTTACGTTTCTTGGCAATATACACTTTTGCGAGTTGTACGATTCCAGGTGGTAATTCGTCACCTAATTGCAACTTATTTTTTTCGTGCTTATATACATCCTCAATTTCATTTAATTTGGAGTAATATGCTTCGAAAATTTTTCTAACTATATTATTTTTTTTCTTGTTTTCTACCCAATCTTGTTCGTAGTTTAACTTATCGATTAAATCCAGATTTTCGAACGTTGTAGTTTTAATGACGACACCACTTCGTATCACGATGTTGTTATCTTGATCGCGAATTCCTATGCTTTTTTCGTCAACCAGCAACAATCCGAGTTTTTTACCTAACCTGTTGTAAGTTTCTTCGAGATTTTTTTTTCTTTTACGATCAAGTGCTTCGGCACGTTTTTTATCTGTCTTTTTCGTATCAGTATCTTTTCTCTTCCGACTGAACAATTTTGTTTCAATTACTGTACCGTTCATTCCAGGAGGTGCTTTGAGCGATGCATCTTTCACATCGCCAGCTTTTTCTCCGAATATTGCTTTTAACAATTTTTCTTCGGGCGATGGATCAGTCTCACCTTTAGGAGTAATTTTTCCAACTAAAATATCGCCCTCTGAAACTAATGCACCTACTCTAATAACACCATTTTCATCCAAATCTTTTACTGCTTCTTCGCTAACATTTGGAATTTCTCGTGTTAATTCTTCTTCACCTCTTTTGGTATCGCGAACTTGAAGCTCAAATTCTTCGATGTGTATCGATGTGAAAATATCCTCATTTACTGACCGCTCACTTATTACAATCGCATCTTCGAAATTATAGCCACGCCACGGCATGAACGCAACCAGTATGTTTCTTCCTAAAGCTAATTCGCCGTATTGGGTTGAACTACCATCGGCTAAAACATCACCTTTAGCAACTCTTTGTCCTTTTTCCACTATAGGAATCTGGTTAACACACGTATCTTGGTTCGTGCGGAAAAATTTTGTCAGCTTATATTCAACATTTTGTTTATCATCGAAAGTTGAAAGCGCTTCAACACTACTTTCATCTATTTCGTAACTCACTACAATTCGATTCGCATCAACGTAGTCAACAACACCCGATCGTTCAGCCACTATCATAGTGCGTGAATCGAGTGCGACTTTTTTCTCGAATCCTGTTCCAACAATCGGCGATTCCGGACGAAGTAAAGGTACAGCTTGACGCTGCATATTCGATCCCATCAACGCACGGTTGGCGTCGTCGTGCTCGAGGAATGGAATCAGAGCGGCAGCAGCGCTGACGATTTGACTCGGAGCGATGTCCATGTAATGAACTTCTTCTGGCTTTACAATCGGATAATCGCTTTGATAGCGAGCTTTAACACGCTGATCGGAAAGTGTACCATCTTTGGAAACAATAACATTCGCTTGTGCGATAGTATAGATATCTTCCTTTTCTGCTGTTAAAAATTCAATCTCGTCCGTCACTTTACCGTCTTTTACTTTCCAATATGGAGTCTCTATAAAACCGAACGAATTCACTTGTGCGTGTATACATAGAGAAGAAATGAGGCCGATATTTGGACCTTCAGGAGTTTCTATCGGACACAAACGGCCGTAGTGCGTGTAATGGACATCGCGTACTTCGAAACCGGCTCTCTCACGCGTCAAACCACCGGGTCCTAGGGCTGACATACGGCGTTTATGTGTAATTTCAGCTAACGGATTGGTCTGATCCATAAACTGAGAGAGTTGATTAGTGCCGAAGAACGAATTGATTACACTTGTAATAGTCCGAGCGTTTATTAAGTCCTGCGGTGTTAAATTTTCATTGTCTCTTAAGTTCATCCTTTCACGAATGGTTCGGGCCATACGTACCATTCCGATGTTGAATTGTTGTGCTATTTGTTCACCAACAGTCCTCACGCGGCGATTGCCAAGATGGTCGATATCATCTACGGTTCGTTTATCTTGCTGTAAATCAATCAAATAATTTATTATTGCTATAATATCTTCTCGAGTAAGAGTAGTAGTTGTATTAGGGGTATCCAGACCTAATTTTGAATTCATACGGTTTCTACCGACGCTACCCAAGTCATATCTTTTTTCGTTAAAGAATAGCCTGTCAACTAAATTCTTTGCGGTTTCAGTATCAGGAGCTTCACCAGCCCTCAACTGACGGTAGATCGTTGCGAGAGCATCCTCTTCCGTCCGTGAAGCATCTTTCTGAATTGTATTTGTGATAATCGACCGATCACTTGTTCCTTCAGTCTTTAGAAAATGAATTTTCTTGATATCAGTTTTTTTAATTTTCTTTACGAAGTCTTCAGTGAGCAGTGTATCTTTACTGAAAATTTCACCCGTTTTTTTATCGACCGCATCACTACAAATAATTCTGCCGATGTAATCTTTCAACTCCACATGTTTAATATCCACTTCTTCTATCAGATTAAAAAGTTTTAATATTTCATCGTCAGAAGAGTAGCCTAACGCACGTAAAAGTGTGGTGACTGGAAATTTTTTCTTCCTATCGATATACACATACATCACATTGCTGATATCGGTAGTGAATTCGATCCAAGAGCCTCTGAAAGGAATAATACGTGCTGAAAAAATTGGTGTCCCATTCGGGTGTATCGATTCACTGAAAAATACTCCAGGAGAACGGTGAAGCTGACTAACAACAACACGTTCGGCACCGTTTATAATAAAAGTTCCCCGATGGGTCATTGACGGTAGGTTACCGAGGTAAACATCCTGATCGATCGAATCAACATACGATTTTCCATCCTCGCTTTTTTTAGAAAGCCGTAACTTTGCCTTTATCGGTACAGCGTAAGTCAAACCTCGCTCTTGACATTCGATTACAGAATATTTCTGCTTTTCTACAGAATATTCAATAAATTCGAGAAGATAATTTTCGCGAGTATCTTGTATAGGAAAATTTGTTACAAATACTTGTTGAAGTCCTAAAGGTTTTCGTTTTAGGCCGGCAACATCGGCTTGTAAAAAACTTTCCCAAGAATCTAATTGGACATTCAGTAAGTCGGGTAGCTCGACTGCCGGTGGAATTTTAGAAAAAGAAATTCTTTCACTTCGGTTTTTTATTAAGCTTTTCACTTCATCCACTCCATTAAATATTAAAAAATTGATAAATCTGTCAAATACCAAGCCGATAAACTCAATTTTTTGTAAAATTGAATATTATCGGCTGTTAAATATGATCGTAAGGGAGAACTTTTTTTCAATACCTTACTTCAACTCGACTACTGCACCGGCTTCTTCGAGTTCTTTTTTCAGTTTTTCTGCTTCATCTTTTGTTATACCTTCTTTAATATTCTTCGGTGCACCATCGACTAAATCTTTAGCTTCTTTCAAACCAAGAGCTGTTGCTGCACGGACAACTTTGATGACATTGATTTTTTGTGCACCGGCACTGACTAACACAACGTTGAATTCAGTTTTTTCTTCAACGGGTGCTGTGGAGACAGCACCAGCCATTGGCCCTGCCATCATCATAGGAGCGGCCGCAGTAACTCCGAATTTTTCTTCGAGCGCTTTTTTTAATTCAGCGGCTTCGAGTAATGTTAATTTTTCGATTTTTTCTACTATTTCTTGTACTATTGACATTTTTTTATTCTCCTTAATATTATAATTTCGTTATTTATTGTAATTAATTAAGCGGCTTTTTTCTTTTCGATTGCGTCTATGACGTTCACCAAATTTAGTACAACTGCGTGAATTGCTCCGACAATTCCTGATATCGGTGCATCTATACTACCGAGAATTCCAGCGATCATCTCGGGTCGTGTCGGCATTGTTGCAATTTTATCTAGGTCAATACCATCAAAAACCTGTTTTTCGATGACACAGGATTTTACTTTCAACTTTACAGTTTTCTCATTGAATTTTTTGATGATCTTGGCGGGGATTATTGGGTCGTTATAAGCAAAAGCAATAGCCGTCGGTCCGACAAGTTTATCATAAACTTTATCATAACCAGTAACTGATTCGAGAGCTTTTTTAACAAGAGTATTTTTCACAACATGGTAATCAACACCGACTTTGTAGAATTCACGACGAAGATTGTTAATCTCTTCCACAGTGATACCAGTAAAATCGGCGAAGTACAAAGCTTGTGAACGCGAAATCTTGTCTTTGAGTTCTTCGACTATTTTTTCTTTTTGATTTTTTAACATTTAATCCTCATTTAAATAATTTTGCTGCGAAGCTCCATCGATTATACATGGACAGCAAATTAATATTTTATATTTGAGTGCGTAATTTCTTATTTAATTATTTATTTAACGATTGCAAGAACGTTTTTATCAATCTGAACTCCTGGGCCCATCGTACTAGAGAGAGCAATACTTTTTACGTACTGTCCTTTTGCAGAAGAAGGTTTTACTTTTATTATCGTTGCCAAAAAAACATTAATATTTTCAAGTAATTTTTGAGAATCAAAATTTACTTTACCGATAGAAGCGTGTATTATTCCTGCTTTATCCACACGGAATTCTATTTTCCCTGCTTTTACTTCTTTTACCGCTTTGGCTACATCAAGTGTTACCGTGCCGCTTTTAGGATTGGGCATCAATCCGCGAGGGCCTAATATTTTTCCCATTTTTCCCAGTTCACCCATAACATCCGGTGTTGCAATAATGACGTCGATTTCTGCCCAGCCCTGTTGAATTTTCTGGATGTAATCCTGAAATCCTGCATGGTCGGCACCGGCAGCTTTTGCCTCTTCGTCTTTCGGGGGTTTTGCAATAACCAACACACGTATCGCTTTACCTGTTCCGTGTGGTAAAGAAACTGTTCCACGAATTGCTTGGTCAGCTTTTTTGGGATCGACGCCCAATTTAACAGCGATATCTACCGATTCGACAAACTTTGCTGTGGCTGTTTGTTTGACGATATTAACAGCTTCTTCGATGTTATAAAACTTTTTCTTATCCACTTGTGAAATGATTGATTTGTATCTTTTACTTGTTTTCATATAATTGTTTCCTTAAATATTGTGGTACGAGTGTTTCAATTAATAATCCTTATCAGTGAATTGAGTCTGTTTGAAACTCCCACTTTAAACATCTATTTTTCTACGGTTATTCCCATACTGCGAGCAGTGCCAGCGACCATTTGCATTGCTGCGTCAATATCGTGTGCATTGAGGTCGGGCATTTTCATTTCAGCTATCTCTCTAACTTGTTGTGCGGTAACATTGCCTACTTTTATTCGGTTAGGCTCACCAGAGCCTTTTTCAATCTTCGCTGCTTTAATTAATAAGACAGCAGCTGGTGGAGTTTTCGTAATAAAAGTGAATGATTTGTCTGAGAAAACTGTAATCACAACAGGTATTATTAAACCTGCTTGATCTTTAGTTCGAGCATTGAACTGCTTACAGAACTCCATTATATTGACACCCTTTTGACCAAGAGCTGGACCTACAGGTGGCGCTGGATTAGCTTGTCCTGCTGGAATTTGTAATTTAATATAACCAGAAATTTTCTTCATAGTAAACCTTAAAAATTATTTTATTTTTCATTTTCTACTTGACTAAAGTCTAATTCAATGGGTGTTTTTCTTCCGAAAATGCTAACCATGACTTTTAGTTTCATTCTTTCTTTGTTAATTTCTTGAACAAAGCCGTTAAAGTTGTTAAACGGTCCATCTATTACTTTTACAGCATCACCGACAGTGAACGGAACGCCTACTACTTCCGTTTCTTTGTGTTCTTCCATAGAACCTAATAATCTACGAATCTCCTCAGGTTGGAGGGGAACAGGCTCACCTCTAGTTCCAACAAAACTCATGACTGATGGAGTGTTTTGGATAAGGTGTTTAGTCTCCTTATCAAGAATCGCTTCGATTAAAATATAGCCGGGGAAAAAAGTTTTTGTTTTACTTTTCTTCTTTCCATCTTTAATTTCAAATACTTTTTCAGATGGAACTAAAACGTTCGTGATACGATCGTCGAGTTTGAGACGCAGTGCTTCTTCTTCAATATACGATTTTACTTTTCCTTCGTGGCCTGAAAAAGTTTTAATAACGTACCACTTTTTATTTACGTTCTGCTGTGTCAAATTTTTATCCTTCGTTATAATATTGCTTTCATAATTTGACTAACAAAAGTATCCACTACGTAGACGAATGCGGCTATCACACCACAAACAGCAAGTACAATTAGCGTAGTTTCTCGTAACTCTTCTTTTTTAGGCCACGTTACTTTTTTTAATTCTTTTATCACATCGACAAAAAAAGCAATAATTTTTTCTTTCATTTTAGTATGTTATTCTTGTTGAACAAAATTAATGAGCGCACGTGTGGAGGGACTCGAACCCCCAACCTGCGGTTTTGGAGACCGCTGCTCTAGCCATTGAGCCACACACGTGTATTGCATAAATTATTTTGTTTCTTTATGAGGTGTGCGCTTATTGCACCACCTGCAGAATTTTTTGTATTCTACACGACCACTCTGTTTTTTCTTATTTTTAGTTGTAGTGTAATTTCTTCTTTTGCACTCTGTGCATTCTAGTGTTATTATATCACGCAATTTAAATCTCCAAAATATATTTTTTAGATATTGATTTTACGAGCTTGCGACCGGGATTGAACCGGTGACCTCTTCCTTACCAAGGAAGTGCTCTACCAACTGAGCTACGCAAGCTTTCAAAAAAAAACTTAAAGCCTGTAACTTTAGAACCAGAGCGGGAGACGGGACTCGGACCCGCGACCAACAGCTTGGAAGGCTGTGACTCTACCAACTGAGTTACTCCCGCAAGAGAGTACAATAACAAGTGGGCAGGGGAGGATTTGAACCTCCGAAGGCCGCAGCCGACAGATTTACAGTCTGTTGCGTTTGACCGCTTCGCTACCTGCCCGACTTGAACAGATAATTAGGCGTTCAAAAGATTCCAGAATTTCCTGTTCGAAAAACTAATAAACACATTTTTTACCCTGACAACTTTAGAGCTGGTGGGCGGATTCGAACCGTCGACCTGCTGATTACAAATCAGCTGCTCTACCAGCTGAGCTACACCAGCGTTATTTTGAAGTTATCAGATTTGATATACACAAATAAACGTTTTATAGGCTTTTATCACCTCTCAATTGTATATTTATGCACAAAAATGCGAATTTCGGTATTTATGAGCATACTAATATAATATTTTTTTAATTAAAGTCAACATTCCTGACATAATTTATTGAAAATAGATTCTTATTCTTTCGAATATTCCTGCAATTTCCCCTTGAACACCTTCAATTCCCTTGATGTAGGATTGATTTCTAATCCCTTATTTATAAATTCTTCAGCAATATTAAATTGATTCAGATTTACATGATAAATCGCGTTAACAATCATTGCCTTTACGTACAATTCTTTCAAATTATCTATATACTTATTCTGCTTATCGTCTGAACGATATTTGAAATTATATTTCTTTGGTTGAATTACGGTTCCGGGTTTAATTAATCTGAAACATAATCCTGCTGGAATTTTTTCATACCCAACCAAATATTGAGACTCTACCTCTGCGGTAACATATATAGAGCGGTCATCAATATTTTTTTCTATGAAACTTTTAATTACTTCAGCAAATTTTCTTTCTATCACCTCATAAGCATAAGGAAGGTTATGTTCGAATTTATATAACTCAATCATAAAAGCGTCGATTTCTTGTTTCGATCTTTTTATTATTTGAGGATATTGCGTATCTAATTGATTAAAATACCATGACCTCCGAAGCAGTTCCTTGTCAATCACGGCAACGTCACTTCGAAACCTTTCCACAAATTGATAATAATATGAAGCCGAAACAAAGTAATCCCATTGGAAAGAAATTATGACGCTGTTCGAGTCAACGTTTTCTAATATGTTCTTCGTGTAATCTTCTACATAATAATTTTTGCTTTCGTCAACATCTTTGTAATTTATTATCAGTGGTAAAAATGCAATTACGATAAAAAGGAAACTTGCATATTTAACGGTTAACGATTTTCTGAATCGCGATAGGAGGAATTGTGTTCCAATCGCAATCCAAATCGCTATTGTAAAATATGCCAATAAAAAATATGAATCAATATCGTGTATGTCATAATTAATAGAGTAAATAACACAACCAAAAAAATGTAAGATTCCGAAAACTAAAACTTCTTTTCTCTGCCTATAAAGACTCCATATACCTAACAAACTAACAATAAGAAAAATATAATTGAATTCTTTTGGTAAATCGTTAAGAAAATATTCTAATTGTTTAATAGCCGCGTCGGTTGAAGAAAATATCCAGACACGGTACTGTTTTCCACCCAAGTGCCAAAATATTTTTTCCAAATCTACAGGATTCCCCCAATTAATTAATGGTGAATCTGCTGCTCTAATCGGAAAGTAAAGATATATTGACAAACCAGCAATAAACGGTAACAAAAGTAATAAGATTAAACGCCAAGTCTCGCGAGAAAAACCGAAAACGAAAAAGAACATATATATCAATCCTGGCATCAATAGTATCGTCGTCATATGATTAGTAAAACTCATTCCTAACAATAGAGCAAATACAAACATTTCTCTCATAATCGGCTTGCATAGTCCTAAATTTTCTTTTTTCCAAAGAAAAACTTTAATCGCATTATAAAAAGTGAGAAGAATTAACGATAAAAACAGTATGTGAAGTGAATATACTTCGACAGCAATCGATTGAGACCAATATGTAGGTGAAAAAACTAATAGTAGAGTCCCGCTAACAGCAGGTATGATTGAGCTATAGAATTTGGGGAACGAAACCGATGATTGATTCTGTTGAACATTTTTCGTTTGAGCTGGTCCGCGCGTTAAATATTCTAAAACCGATGCCAAAAATAGAAAGAAAAAATATGCGCCCGCTGCACCATAAACGGCGGACATGATGTTTAATTTATAAATGATTGTGTTGGCAATTGGTAATTGTGTGAACATCCAACCGAGTAATGTAAATAACGGATAACCCGTCGGATGAGCTATTCCTAAAGTACCAGCAACAGCCGATAATTCACCACTATCTATGAATGTTACTGTTGGAGCCAGTGTTTTTAAATAAACAATAAAAACGCTAACAGATAACCCAATTCCGATGAGGTGCTTTGCTTTATTCGTTTCTAAAATTTTTATCATGTTCATTAATGCGTTAATTATAAATAATTTTGAGATAATTATCAAAATCTATATTTGCAGCTCTCCCTATTTTTTAATATCTTCTCTTCAGATAAAGGCTTATTTATGAAAGTACAACTTTTTCTACTGTTAATATTTATATTTTATGTTCAATCGCAATATTCTTTTGACCCTGCATTGGAAAATTACGACGTGCTTCATTACGAAATTTCGCTCGATCTTCTACCGAAAGAAAAATGTTTTTCCGGAAATTGCCGGATTACATCTTTGATATTATTACCTACAGATGAATTTGTTCTAACTGCATCGAGTGCGACTCTAACTATTGATTCAATTAAACTTAACGGAGTTGAAAAACTTAAATTCATTCATAAAGAGAATATACTTATTATAAAACTCC
>JBBINX010000010.1:0-3692 GCA_037443685.1 Ignavibacteriales bacterium | reverse complement strand
GCATCGCATCTGGACAAATAAATATAGATGTTTATTACAACGGAACGACTGACTTCCACGGGGAATTTTCAAACGGGGGAATTTATTTTTCGGAGTCAAATGGAAATGTAAAAATAGCGACTTCAAACCAACCGTTCTTCGCAAAAAAGTGGTTTCCCTGCAAAGATATTCCTTCTGATAAAGCAACTGCAAAAATTAACATTACCGTGCCAGAAAAGTTCACCGCTGTTTCTAATGGAATTTTAACTAACGTTACCCAAAATTTACATCATCAAAAAATTTACACCTGGGAAACTAACTATCCAATTGCCACTTGCTTAATTTCTATCGCTGCCGCTGAATATACTACTTTGAATGATACCTTCACTTATCATGACGGAAAGAATTTTCCGATAACGTACTATGTGTATCCCGGTTACGAAGAAAAAGCTACAGAAGATTTTAGAAATATAAAAAAAATGATTACCTTTCTTGAAATTTATTTTGGTCTTTATCCATTCAGGAATGAAAAGTATGGAATCGCAATGGTAGCAGGAGAATTAACTACCGAAAATCAAACGATTACAAGTTTGCAAGAATCGCTTATTACCGGCAAAGGAGATGCTGAGTCGATATTAGTACATGAGCTTGCTCACCACTGGTTTGGTAATATGATCACACCTACGAGCTGGCATCACACATGGCTAAGCGAAGGATTCGCTACTTATATTCAATCGCTATATTATGAATATTACATCAACAAGGAAACATATCATTACATCATGAATCATTTTATGTCCTCTGAACAAGGAACATACGCCGGCTCGGTGATTGGAAAAACCGACACAAGTTTCTGGGATTCTTTCTCTGATCGAGTTTATTTCAAGGGTGCTATCGTCCTTCATATGTTAAGAAAAGTCGTTGGTGATTCTATCTTTTTCCGCATACTTAAAAATTACGTAACAAATCCAAAGTATATGTACAAAAATGCTACAACAGAAAATTTCATCAAGGAATGTGAAGCCGTTTATGGTGAAGAACTTAATTGGTTTTTTAATCAATGGATTTATACACATACTGACTCGATTGATAGACCAATCTTGGCTTTCAACTGGCAGACCCAAAAAAATGAAACCGGATACGATGTAATTGTAACGATTAAACAATTATCATCTCAAATATATATTTATCGTCTGCCAATTGATATATCTATTACGTCTTCTGAAGGCGAAACAGACTATCACATTATCAGTGAACGCCCGGAGCAAGTTTTTATTTTAAAATGCAAATCTAAGCCATCGAAGGTTGAATTGGATAAAGAAAATTGGGTGTTCAAAGAAATCAAAAGTAAATAAGAAATACGGGAAACAAAATACTTATTAGAGCATCACAAGACCGGTGCCAAAAAACACACCCAAACGACTCGAAGAAACCAAAATAATGATGTGTTTTGCTTTTCTACTTCTACATATTTATATTTTAAACAAATATTCATCAACAATTAAATTGATTTTATGAAATCAATATTCATTTTCCTCTTGCTCTCGATATTTGTATGTATTATCTCCTGCGATCACGGGCTTGCCCCTCCGACCAAAGAAATTATTGAGCAGGGAATAACTGGCACAATTTATTATAGGGGGACTTTTCCAGACTCTTTAAAAGAACACCGGCTCTTTGCTGCTAAAATGTATCGTAAATTCAGTAGTATGAATGAAATTATGATGTTAATTTTTTCTGGTTCCGATTCAATTCATATTTATCCTTCAATAATTCAACCAGCATTATCTTTAACAAAAGAAGATTCAATAAAATACAGATTTGTACTACCACCTGCCTCTTATAAATATTTTGCTGTCGCACAAACAACGGGATCAATATTTGATTCAACCAAATGGAAAATTGTAGGTGTTTACTCATCCGACTCATTACGAATAATTCCAGACGAAGTAGTTGTTCAACCTGGTATGTTTCTCAGAGATGTAAATATATACGTTGATTACGACAACTTGCCACCTCAACCATTTGGTATTGCTGGGAGGAAAAAATGAGTCTTTTAATACTACAAAACAAATTTAAAATACAAATAACACTTATAGTATTGGCAACCTCACTCTCATTTGCACAGCAATATGGTATACTGAAAGGTACAGTAACTAACACAGAGACAAACCAACCGCTACCATCAGCGAACGTTATGATAAGAGGTACACTTATCGGAACCAATGCCGATTTTAACGGTAATTATTCGATCCCAAAAATTCGTCCAGGCAAATACACTCTTGTCGTTTCGATGATTGGCTTTCGGAAAGAAGAAATCAAGGATGTAATCATCGAAGCGGGCAAGGAGAATATACTGGATATAGGTCTTGAACCGGCGGCTGTGCAAGTAGGCCAAGTTGTCATTACGGCAGGCAAGCGTGAGCAAAGTTTTGCTGAAGTTCCGGCATCTGTTAGCGTTATTGACCCGCAGACTTTTCAACGACGTAATGTAGCTACAATTGAGGATGCACTACGGCAAGTTAGTGGTGTTAGCTTAATCGAATCGCAACTAAGCATACGCAGTTCGAGCGGTTATAGTAAAGGAGTTGGCAGTCGAACTTTAATGTTGGTGGATGGAATTCCTTTGCTTACAGGTGATACGGGTGAGTTAGTTTTCGAATCAGTGCCGACTTTTAATGTCGATAGAATTGAAATTTTAAAGGGTGCCGCCTCGGCGCTGTATGGCTCGGGTGCAATGGGGGGAGTCGTGAATGTGCTTACAAAAGAAATCCCTGATTTACCACAAACGTATCTGAGAGTGTATGGCGGATTTTATGATAAACCATATTACCCTGAATGGAATTGGAGTTCGGTAACAAGATTTATTAACGGTTTTTATGTGTCGCACTCACAACAATTTGCCGACTTCAAAACACTGCTCGCAATAAGTCGAACAGAAGACGATGGTTATCGCCAAAACAGTCGATGGCAGCGATGGAATTTTTATTCGAAATCGCAATATCAATTTACTCCTTCAAAAAAATTACATTTAGCGCTTAATTACATTGAACAGCGGCGGAATAATTTTCTTTATTGGAGAAATCTTGACAGCGCCCTTATTCCACCTGCTGACCAATTGGGCGACAGAGTTATCTCGAAGCGTTTCTCAGCTTCATCAATTTTTACAAACATAGTTACCGATAGATTCACATACTCAATCAAAGGCATTTGGTATCGCACAGATTGGCGGGATGACATAGAAACTTTAGGAAATCGCTCTACTTCCGATTTTGCTGATGGCGAGATTCAATTTAATTATCAAATATTTGAGAAACATATTTTTACATTGGGTTTACAAGGGAATTACAATCGTGTTCGATCGAATATTTTTGGGAAACGCGACGGAGTGAATACAGCTATTTATATTCAGGATGAGTACAAAATTCGCGATGATTTGAGATTTACGTTTGGTACACGCTTAGATTATTCGAAGCTTGATTCGCTCAGAACAGATTATCAAATCAATCCTAAATGTGGAGTTTCTTACTCATACGATCCACTGACAAGTTTCAGAATATCTGCGGGTCGTGCTTTTCGCTCACCATCGATTGGAGAGGCATTTACTTCAACGACCGCGAGCGGGATTACAGTAATTCCAAATCCAAATTTGAGACCCGAAAAAAGCTGGAGCTTTGAAGCGGGAATTAACCAGACCGTATCTGAAAACATAA
>JBBINX010000009.1:0-44561 GCA_037443685.1 Ignavibacteriales bacterium | reverse complement strand
CTTAATCAACGTGAAGAAAACTTCGATAAAAAAGTTGATATAATCAATAAAAAAGAACAAGATTGTAACGTATTCAAAAAGGAACTGGATGCGAAGTTAAAAGTTATTCACGATAAAGGTCAAGAATTAAATAGGATGATACAAGAGCAAAATATACGCCTTGAGCGTATCGCCGGGATGACTTCTGAAGAGGCTAAAAAATTGTTGATGGATAATCTATTACAAGAGACTAAAAACGAGTGTGCCTCACAATTAAAAATTATTCGTGACCAGACTAAATCTGAAGCAAAAAAAGAAGCTCAAAAAATAATCATCCAAGCGATACAACGCTTCGCAGCCGATTACTCCGTAGAAACTACTGTCAGCGTATTAAATATTCACAATGACGAGATGAAGGGTAGAATTATCGGTAGGGAAGGTAGAAACATTAGGGCTTTTGAAGCAGCAACTGGAGTCGATGTGATCGTGGACGATACACCTGAAGCTGTTATTCTTTCAACTTTTGACCCAATCAGGCGTGAAGTTGCAAAAATTGCATTAGAGAAGCTTATGACTGATGGTAGAATCCACCCGACAAGAATCGAAGAGGTTGTTGAAAAAGTTCGGGCGGAAGTGGAAGACGAAATTTTGCGTTCGGGTGAAAACACACTTATGGAGTTAGGTTTGCACGGCGGGCATCCTGAGATAATCAAATGTGTCGGTAAGATGAAATACAGGTCGTCGTATGGACAAAATCTACTTTCTCACAGCATCGAAGTTGCACATTTGACCGGTTTAATGGCTGCTGAGCTTGGTTTCGATACGATGTTGGCGCGCAGAGCAGCCCTATTGCACGACATAGGTAAAACGATAGATAAAACTGCCGACGGACCGCATGCTTTGATCGGTTTTGAATTTGCGAAGAAATATAATGAGCATTTGTTAGTGACCAACGTCATTGGTTCTCATCACGACGATATGCCGATGGAATCACCGATCTCGGCTCTTGTTCAAGCTGCGGATGCAATAAGCGGAGCAAGACCAGGTGCAAGGCGCGAATCTGTTGAAGGGTATCTAAAGCGACTTGAAAAACTCGAATCAGTTGCCCAATCTTTCGATGGCGTATCCAAATCGTATGCGATACAAGCGGGACGCGAGATACGAGTTATAGTAGAACCTGAAAAAATAGATGACGCCAGAGCCGATCAACTTGCCAACGATATCGCAAAAAAAATTGAAGCAGAGCTTGAGTATCCGGGACAGATAAAAGTAACTATTATTCGAGAACGGCGTGCAGTATCATACGCAAAATAAAATGCTTAGAATTGGTATCACTGGCGGCATTGGAAGCGGTAAATCTGAAGTCTGTAAAATTCTTGAAAATCTTGGTTCTATAGTGATTTATGCCGATAACATTGCTAAATATATTCTTGATAACGATGAAATAGTAAAGAGAAGGGTGAAAAAAGAGTTCGGTGACGATATTTACCTAACCGGTGGTTATGTTAATAGAAAAAAATTAGCAAAATTCATTTTTAACGACGAATCACTTAAATTTAATCTTGAAAAAATTATTCACCCAAAGGTAATTAAACATGTGCAATATATTTTCAATGAACTTGAGAGAAATCATAAGACGCAGCTAATATTTTTAGAAGCTGCTCTTATTTATGAATCGAAAATAGATGAGATTCTTGATTATGTTGTTGTTGTTCATGCCCCCGAAGAGTTGTGTATCAAGCGTGTTATGAATCGAGATAAAACAAAAAGTGAAGAGGTTTTAAGTCGTTTAAAGTCTCAGATGTCTCCAGAAATTAAAATTTCGAAAGCTGATTTCCTTATCCATAACGATGAAGATTTATCAAAACTCGAAAACAATGTAAAATTCATACACAATATTTTAAATAAAATAGCGGAAAGGCCGAATGAGTCTTAAGGAACTCGAAGAAAAATATTTTTTCAAAACTTACAAACGTTTGAATCTCGAAATCGAAAAAGGAGAAGGATGCTATCTAATTACAAAATCAGGTATTCGGTATCTCGATTTATTCGGTGGGTTAGCTGTTAACTCTCTCGGTTATAATAATTCGAGAGTAAATCAAGCTATAAAAAATCAAATTGAAAAATACATACATCTCTCTAATCTTTTCTTGCAAACTCCACAGATAGAATTAGCAGAATTAGTTAATAAATATTCATCCCCTCACGGCGAATTTATTAAAATATTTTTATCGAACAGTGGAACTGAGGCGATGGAAGGTTCATTAAAACTTGCTCGTAAATGGGGGAAAACCAATTCTAAGTCGGAGATCATATCATTCCACGGTTCGTTCCACGGTAGAACATTAGGTGCCTTATCCATAACTGGCAGAGAAAAATATCGGAACGGTTATGAACCCTTCTTACAAGGAACATCTTTCTGTAATTATAACGACTGCTCTGAGCTTTTCTCAAAAGTAAACAAAACAACTTTAGCAATCGTTATAGAATTCATCCAAGGCGAAAGCGGGATTAATGAAGCGAATGCAGATTTTGTTGAAACAATAACCCATTTAAGGAATAAATTTGGATTTTTACTGATAGCTGACGAGATACAATCGGGAATAGGCAGAACAGGTAAGTTCTTCGCTTTTGAACACATGAAAATTGTTCCAGATATCGTTGTTATGGCTAAACCTTTGGGGGGTGGTTTACCTTTAGGTGCTTTTTTAGGTAATGAAAAGGTGGCCAATGTATTCACTTATGGAACACACGGAACTACATTTGGTGGAAATCCTGTTGCATGTGCGGCAGGTATCGAAACTATCAAAGAAATTATGGAATGTGGTATTATTGATAATGCAATAGCTTCCGGAATTTATTTAAAAGAAAAATTGATTTCTCTCAAAGCAAAATATCCAGGTTTGATTCGAGATGTTAGAGGAAGGGGAATGATGCTTGGAATAGAATTACAAACAGACTGTGAAAAAATTATGAATGAAATGCTTGAGTTAAAAGTTCTTGTTAATTGCACGAACAAGAATGTGATACGTTTGCTTCCTCCTTTGATTTTATCTTTCAATGAAGTGGATTTTGTTATTGAACAATTCGATACATGCTTTAAAAATTTCTTAAAGTAGCTTATGGAAATTAAAACCGATTATCTTGTTGTAGGAAGTGGAATTGCCGGATTGTCTTATGCATTGAAGGTAGCTGAATTTGGAACGGTCTCCATAATTACCAAAAAGGCAAAAGCGGAATCGAACACGAATTACGCACAAGGTGGTATCGCTTCTGTGATATCTCAAGATGATTCTTTTGATCTGCATATCAAAGATACACTCGAAGCAGGAGGTGGTTTATGTCATAAAGACGCTGTCGAAATTTTAGTTACTGAAGGACCACACCGGTTGCGCGAATTGATAGACATCGGAACTCAATTTACAATAGAGCATGGACATTTAGATTTAGGGAGAGAAGGGGGGCATTCAAGAAATAGAATCGTTCACTCGAAAGATTTAACCGGTCGTGAAATTGAACGCGCATTGTTGCATCGTATTGCTGAACACCCCAATATTCATGTATTCGAAAATCACCTGGCGATTGATTTGATCACCCAGCATCATTTGGGAGTTGGAATAGAGAAAGACCGACCTATTAATTGTTGGGGGGCTTATGTTTTAAATGTTAATACCAACGAGGTTAAAAAATTCATTGCAAATATAACATTGCTTTCGACTGGTGGACTTGGACATGTTTATCTACATACAACTAACCCATCAATAGCAACAGGGGACGGCGTCGCAATGGCTTATAGAGCAGGTGCATATATCGGGAATATGGAATTCATCCAATTTCATCCGACTACGTTAAGCAATTCGGGCCCTCCTGCGTTTTTGATTTCGGAAGCTGTACGCGGCTATGGAGCAAACCTACGGACTAAAGATGGCGAACGATTTATGCATAAATATGACCCACGTAACGAGCTTGCACCTCGCGATATTGTTGCACGAGCGATTGATTCTGAGTTAAAGAAAAGGGGTGATGAGTTTGTTTATTTAGATATGTGTCATTTGTCAACGGATGATGTTAAATTAAAATTTCCATATATCTACTCAACCTGTTTAGAAAAATTCAAGATAGATATTACTAAAGAGCTTGTTCCAGTGGTTCCTGCGGCTCATTATTCATGCGGTGGAGTTATGACTGATGTTTTTGGGAGAACAAATGTTCAGGGTTTGCTTGCAGCCGGCGAAGCCGCGATGACGGGTGTGCACGGTGCTAATCGCCTGGCGAGTAATTCACTCCTCGAAGCGATTGTTTTTTCATATCGTGCAGCAAAAGCAGGGCGCGAGTTTATTCTAACAAATAAAAATATAATTCCAGATATACCAAATTGGGATGATAGCGGAACATTTAATTCAGAAGAATGGGTGTTGATTTCGCACGATGTAAAAGAAATCAAAGAAATTATGTGGGACTATGTAGGAATAGTTCGCTCAGATTTGCGATTAGACCGGGCATCTAGAAGAATAAACTTTATCAAAGATGAAATAGAGAAGTTTTACAAACGCACAAAAGTAACTGAAGGATTGATTGAACTTCGTAATTTAGCTTTGATAGCGAAACTGATTATTCAAAGTGCTATGATAAGGAAAGAAAGCAGGGGCTTACATTACACGACGGACTATACTCAGAAAGATGATGTAAACTGGAAGAAGGATACGATTATTTCTGTTTGGGAGTAAATGCTTGTTTCTGAATAATGAAATACTTAAATTCCAACATACCTTTCACACAAATCTCCTAAAATACTTGTCGTTTTCATCCTGACTATATTAAATTAGGTGAAAATAGACTCGGAGAATTTTATGGATAACAAACAAGTTGCCGACATATTGGAAGAAATCGGAACACTGCTTGAGCTGAAGGGCGAGAATCCGTTCAAATGTAGAGCTTATCAGAATGCCTCGCGTATTATTGCATCACTACCGACTGATGTGAAACTATTAACTGAAACCGGCAAAGTTAAAGAAGTTAAAGGTATTGGAGAAGGATTAGCAGAAAAAATCTCTGAACTAATCAAGACGGGCAAGCTCGGATATTATGAAGGATTGAAGAATTCGCTACCACCGGGACTGATTGAGATGCTACGTATTCCGGGATTAGGGCCAAAGAGAATAAAAATATTGTATGAGAAACTCAATATCTCTACAATTGAGAACCTAAAAAAGGCTGCAGAAGAGAAACAACTTGAGAAGATCGAAGGTTTTGGTGAAAAGATAGAAAATAATATCCTCAAAGGTATTAAACAGATATGGAAACATACCGATAAATTTCTTTATCCAAAAGCAAAAGAAGCGGCTGATAGAATTGTAACCGTACTGAAAAAAAATAAGGTAATAGACAAAATTGAAGTTGCGGGAAGTCTGCGGCGACGAAAAGAAATTATTGGCGATATTGATATACTAACGAGTGCTAAATCATCCGAAGCATCAATGGTAAAAAAAATTTTTACAACTCATCCCGATGTTATCGAAGTTATCGCCAATGGGAAAACAAAATCAAGTGTCGTACTTAAGTCTGGAATGAATTGCGATTTACGGGTCGTTAGTAACGATGAATTCCCATTTGCGTTAACTTATTTCACAGGAAGCAAGGAACACAACATCGAAATGAGGTCTCTATCGAAAAAATTTGGATTAAGCCTGAATGAGTACGGTTTTTCTGATTTAGATGAGAAGAAGAAACATAGTAAGGTTGAGCAAAGGTTAAAATGTTTAGATGAAGCAGATATTTATAAAACACTCGGACTTGTATATATCCCACCCGAACTTCGCGAGAATATGGGTGAGATTGAAGCTGCGTCTCAAAATAAACTACCAAATCTGATTGAAGAGAAAGATATCCGCGGTACATTTCATTGCCACACAAATTATAGCGATGGAGTAAATTCTGTCCAGCAAATGGCGGATGCTGCGCAGGTTTTGGGCTGGGAATATTTAGGCATTGCAGAACACAGCAAATCGGCAGTTTATGCAAATGGATTGAGTGTAGATAATGTAAAAAAACAAATTAAAGAAATTGATTTATTAAATTTGAATTTCGAAAATTTTCGTATATTAAAAGGTATCGAAGTCGATATACTCACTGACGGCAGCTTGGACTATGATTGTAAAACGCTGAAGTTATTCGATTTTGTTATAGTGGCGATACATAGCAGGTTTGGGATGAGCGAAAAAGATATGACTCATCGGATAATCAAAGCTATAAAGAATCCAAACGTGACAATGCTTGCGCATCCTACCGGAAGACTGCTGTTGGAAAGAGAACCATATCCTGTAGATATGAGCGAAGTTATAAAAGCTGCCGCCGATTTCGGTGTTGCGATCGAAATAAATGCGCATCCGCTGCGACTCGATCTCGATTGGCGGTTATGTAAATTCGCAAAAGACGAAGGTGTGAAAATAGCGATCAACCCTGACGCTCACAACATAAATGAATTAAATTATGTTGATTTGGGTGTTGGGATTGCCAGGAAAGGTTGGTTAGAGAAGAAGGATGTGATTAATACGATGTGTTTAAGTGAGATGGAGAAGTGGTTAGTAAATAGGTAATGAGTAGTCTAAAAACTATTTTATTGAACTGCAAAGAACGCAAATAGTAATATTATCAATATTTCGCGCACATAGCTGGTGGTGTCGCTACCATTGTATCCTTTGTAGTTATCCCGAAAGCATTCGGGATTGAGAATTTAAAGGTACTTATAATGTTAAAAAAGGGTTATTAAAAATTTTAAGTTGAGGGTATTATGCAAAATCTATTCTGGGGAATTTTACTAATCCTTTTGGGTATATTGTTTCTGTTGGACAATATGGAATTAGTTGAATTCAGTGAAATCATAAAAACATATTGGCCCGCGATTATAATCTTATGGGGAATTCACATTCTCTTAAGGAAAAAACAAAAATCAAAGATAACCATCATTGAAGATAGTGATGTTATAAATACAGATTTAATACACAGGTCGAACATTTTCGGTGATCTTTCTATAAATATTACTTCAGAAAATTTTAAGGGTGGTTCGATTTCTTCTGTATTCGGAGATTGTAACATCGACCTCTTAAACGTAAAAATTTTTGATGGTGAGCACGATTTTAAAATCAGTTGCCTATTCGGGGATACTAAAATAAAATTGCCAAAAGATTGCTCGGTAATTATAAACGCCAGTATCTTATTAGGTGATATGAAAATATTCGGTGAACATATTTCAGGTTTTTCAAAAGATATACAAGTTACATCCTCAAATTTTGGCGTTGGACAAAATATATTAAAGTTAAATGTGTTTCAAGTTTTAGGCGAAATAACAATTTTACAATATTAATCTATAAAATAAAGCAATGAGCATTTATAAAGTAATTGTGGATGAACCACGGATGATATATTGTTCGTACTTTCATCAAGTGAAATCTATCGGTGGGAAAGAAGATCATAGCAAAGCTTTTAAGAATCTGCATCTATATCTACAAAAAGAGACAGATAAGATTGAAAAGAATCAAAAAAAATTTCGAAACAAAATATTAATTAACAACACACAGATGTTAATGACTGTTTTAGCCGAATATTTGCAAACTCCCTTACAAAATGACCCGAATTCGATACGCAAAATCATTACCGATATACTCGAAAAGATTTGTAGTCAAGTTGAACTGAATATTAGATATGGTATCGAAATGTCCTATACTGGTGAAGTCGTATTTCAAGATACACAATATGCATTGTTAAAACGACTCGAAAAATCGGGGTCTGATTATCTCAAAAATTATGGATTAGAAGTTACAAACACTGATTATAAAATTTATGAATCATTGTTTGTAGTCGAAAGCAGTCTTAATTTAGATATCGTCGAAAATCTTATAAATAAAAAAAATGAAAATGTTATAAAGTTATTTGGTAGTAATTCATCAGATGACTTATCATTAAGCTGTAATCTTTATAATCTAATATTTTCAGGCGGTGCTGCTGTTAATAAACTTTTTGATAAAGAAGTTGTCGAAATTGTAATATTTTTTTCGAAACCAGCAGACATTGACTATGATATTTTTAATAACTCCCTTATTGAAGCTTTAGAAAAATTGTGGGTTACACTTAGAATTCCATATCTTACACTTATGCAGAAAAAGTTGGGTTTGGGAAAGGGACCTAGCTCGGTATTACGAATATTTCTCGATATCGAACAAGAAAATATTACAGAAACTCTACGATGGTTATCGATGTATAATGAAGTTGGTTATATACGTCAAACGCTTATGGATGAGGGAAAATTAATTATTAAACAATTGTTAAAATAATGACAGGTATGATTACAAAGGATGAACCTTTAGAAGAAAGAATTATTAGAACAAAAGAAATTATTAAACGTTTGAAAAAGGTTTTTCCTAATGCTCAAACCGCTTTAATACATCGAAATCCTTTAGAGCTACTGGTAGCTACGATACTTTCTGCACAATGCACAGATGTTCGAGTGAATAAAGTTACTCCTATTCTGTTTCGTAAGTATAAGTCGCCAAAAGAATACGCAAGTGCAGATATTTCAGAATTAGAAAACGAGATTAAATCGACCGGGTTCTATCATGCAAAAGCTAAAAATATCATCAATTGCTGCAAAATGTTGGTCGAGAAATACAACGGAGAAGTTCCAACAAAAATTGATGAACTGATTAAATTACCTGGGGTTGGACGAAAAACTGCAAACGTAGTATTAGGTGGATATTTTGGAATTGTCTCAGGAATTGTTATTGATACTCATGTGAAGCGGATTGCGGTGCGTCTCGGTTTGTCCGAAAACGCAGACCCAGAAAAAATAGAAATCGATTTGATGGGAATTGTATCTAAAAAGAATTGGATTGACTTTGGCGATCTGCTCATCTGGCATGGAAGAAATTTTTGCACAGCCAGAGAACCAAAATGTACAGACTGTCCCGTTAGCGATTTGTGTCCTTCTGCAAAATTGTTTTTTTAGCAGGACTTGACGCAACAATCGTAAGAACAGCGATGCTAACTATTATTTCCAATCTTGCAGGAATGAGCTTATCCAATTGGGTTTTTTGGGTATATCTGTTAATGACTGCTGTAAAAGTTATTGCTGGATAGAAATTGTAAAATGAATAAGATTGAAGAACATTTTAAATTATTTTTTGAGAACAATCCGTTCCCGATGCTATTATATGATTGCGACACATTGAAAATATTAGATGTGAATAAATTTGCATTAAAAAAATATGGGTACACACGTGATGAATTTCTGAATTTAACTATTAAAGATATCAGACCTCCGGAAGATGTCCAACCTTTACTGACAAGTATAGCCATGTCGAACGAAAAATTTAAGAATGCAGGAATTTGGCGTCATTGTAAAAAAGATGGGTCGGTCATTTACGTCGAAATTACTTCGCAAGAGGTTACATTTGAGGGTAAGAAAGCACGATTTGTTTTGGCAAACGATATTACTGAACGAAAAAAGATTGAAGAATCACGTGAGCGTTTAATCGCTATCTTGGAAGCTACACCTGATTTCGTAGGTACCTTAGACATGGATTTGAAAATTCTTCATATAAATAATGCGGGTCGAAAAATGATAGGCTTACCAGATTCAAGTGAAATCACAAATCTTTTAATATCGGATATACATCCAGCATGGGTGAATCAAATTATGAAGCGCGATGCAATACCTCATACTATCCAATACGGATTTTGGGAAGGGGAAACTGCATTATTACATCGTGATGGTTTTGAAATACCAGTCTCTCAAGTTATTCTTGCTCATAGAGGAAACTATGGGGAGGTGATATATCTATCCACTATTATTCGGAACATAAGCGAATATAAATTAGCTGAAGAAAAATTAAAAGAAAGTGAACAGCGATATCGAAGTTTAGTCGAAGCTTCTCCTGATTCGATCACATTAATTGATTTTTCAGGAAATATATTATTTTGCAATGAGAAAGCAGCTTTATTACATGGATTCGCCGTTTCTGAAGTGAAAGGTCAAAACTTTTTTGATTTTATCGCTCCAGAAAATCGCAGTAGAGCAATAGCGAATTTACAGCGTACTCTGTTGACCGGGGAAAATAATGGGATCGAGTACACATTTATGAAAAAAAATGGGACATATTTTTTAGGTGAGTTGAACACATCCGTGATTACCGATTCAAAGGGTGAACCAAAGGCAATTATTGGGATAACTCGCGATGTTACCGAACGAAAGAAAAATGAAAAAGAAATTTCTAATGCGTATGAATTATTACAGCAAAAAGTAGAAGAGTTAGAACTATCAAAAAGGGCTATCTCTGGATTATTGTCTGATGTTACTGAAAAGAAAAACGAAAACGAAAAACTATTAGAAAACCTCAGAAAACGTCAACAACAGTTGGAAAAATTAGCGAAAGATTTAGTTCGTGCCGAAGAAGTTGAAAGAAGAAGGTTCTCTAGAGAACTCCACGATAGTTTAGGACAAATTCTGACATCTCTTAAAATTAATATGGATTTAGCTGTAACATCAACCAAAAGTTTTGAAGTTAAGACTGACGAATACATGAAAGAGTCGCTCTTGCTTGCCGACGAAGCGATAAAAGAAGCAAAGCGATTAGCATACGACTTGCGTCCGTCAGTATTAGATGATTTTGGATTGAATGCTGCTATCAGGATGTTAGTAGCCCAAATACAACGAAGAACAAATATAGTCGTTGAGATCAATTTAGACATTGAAGACGTGCGTTATGATGGAATATTAGAAACTGTTTTATATCGAATTGTACAAGAAGCATTTACGAATATTGTGAAGCATTCAAAAGCATCGAAAGCTAGCATACAATTGATTAGAAGAGGAAATATTTTAGCATTGAATATAAGTGATAACGGTAAGGGATTCGACAAAGCAGAGGTCTTCAAAAATAAGAATGACGAACTCCATTTCGGGTTGCGTAATATTCGTGAGAGAGTTGAAATTTTAGGAGGAAAGTTATATATTGATTCTGTTGAAGGTAAGGGAACAGAAATAATGGCAGAAATTGAGTTAAATGGATAAAATAAAAATAATTGTTGCAGATGACCATAATCTAGTACGTGAAGGCATCGTCGCTCTATTACAGAACAATAAAGAAATTGAAATAGTAGGACAAGCATCAGACGGAGCTATTGCAGTTCGGCTTGCAAAACAGTATAATCCCGATATTGTGATAATGGATTTGAGTATGCCTACGTTGAACGGACTTGAAGCTACATATCAAATCAAGCGCGATGTACCGGATGTTAAAGTGCTCATACTGACTCAACACGATAATGAAGAATACATTATACAAATAATCAAAGCCGGAGCGAGCGGATACATTTTGAAAAGTTCTGTATCTGCCGACCTGATGAAATCGATTCTTCAATTGCAAAGAGGTGAAACATTTTTTAGCCCAACAATCTCAAGAAAAATTTTAGATGATTATATTAATAAAATTAAAGAATCTGAAGGTGGTGCAAAAATACAAGAATTGAGTCATAGAGAACGCGAAGTTTTACAGTTGATTGCCGAAGGGAAATCGAATCAACAAGTTGCACAAAAATTATTTATTAGCGTACGAACTGTCGAATTTCATAGAGCCAATATTATGCACAAATTAAATCTACCCGACATAACAAGCTTAGTAAAATACGCTATTCAAAAAGGTATAATTCAGGTTGATATCTGATACAGAAATTAAAATGATAGTGTTTTTTGTATTTATTTAATTTATATCCATAGTGATAAATATGAAAATTGAGAGTGCTTTAGATCTAAAAAATAATCTAAATAATTGGGTCAATTTGTTCAATTAATTTTTATCCTTTATGAAAAAATATGACATATTGGTTGTTGACGACTCCGAAAAATTTAGAGATTTAATTAAAGACTTTCTTCAGAAACAATCGGAAGTCGGAAAAGTAATAACCCTAGCTTCAGGCGCTGAAGCAATTGCACAACTAAATAATTTCAACCCATCTATTATTTTAATGGATATTGTTATGCCTGGTATGAATGGATTTGAAGCTTCTCAAAAAATTCGACAGATCAATCCGAAAGCTTTGATAATTATTTTATCAGGGAATGAAGCTACAGATTCACTAGAAGTGGTTGGGAGATTAGGTTTAAATGGATTTGTTAATAAAGTTAATATTGTGAGCGAGTTGATGCCGGCGATTTTTAAAGCCCTTCGAAATTAAAAAGAGCTAGTATTATTACGAGATTTAAAACAAGTGAGTTTACTTGTTGCATAATATGTTTTTATCAATTAAATTGTTCTTAGTTATAATGAACTAAATCAAAACGCGGTTTGTTAATCTGATAGAGAATACAAAATTAAGACAATTTTTTGGGTAAGTATCATTCCTCCCGTGATACTTTAAATGAAGCCGGTTCCTGCGGTCCTACCCCCTTAACGCGGGGACCGAGCTTCGGCCCTTTTTTTTGTACACCAGTTGCCAACCACGTATTAATACTAGTAAAAAATTAAGTACTAACGTTGAGAAAATATTTAATAACCACTATCCGAATATAAAAATAATGACCTCGATCGATATAAAAGAAACCGAAGCTATTACATCAGCGTTATTTTATGGAGCGAACAATTTCGTTTATAGGTAGATTATTACTCAGCAAATTATATTAATGGCTATTAAGTGTTCAGAGCCGAGACGGCTGATATCAAAAACGTATGACTTATTGGCTCAATTGATAAACTTGCAACAGAGAATGAATATATATGTTGTATAATATTCAGATATGAATTAGGACAAATATGTTTTTAGATACGATTGAAAAAGACGATACATACAGGTTTGAAAATTTAAATCAAGTAATTAGCGAAGTTGCTGCTAAGATAAATATTCCAGAAGGTGTCTTTATAGAAAAAGTGTTTGATAGCAGCTTACAAAGAATAAGGATGCAAAGACAAAGTGTAGAAGGAGTTATTTTTACAATTCTAAATAACGCACTCAGTTGTATTTCGGGAAATGGAACTATTATTTTAAAAACCGAAAGAAAATCCGAAGAGATTATTTTTTATTGTGTCGATACGGGTTTAACATCTCCTAACGGAGACAATGGAATCAATGAACATTCATGTAGGAAGATTATAGATGCTCACCGAGGAAGGATAGAGTTCTTTAATAATCCGAGCCGCGGTAACTGTGTTACGATAAATTTTACTATATAATTATGAATAAGAGAATTCTCACAAAGAAAAGAAATGCCGTTCTGCTATTCGCTGATGATAGTAGCGTTTTTCGACGTACATTATTAAAATTTCTCAAAACAGAGTATAAATCGGCTCAGATTATTGAAACCCAAAACGGGGTTGAAGCGTTAGAAAAAACAAAAGAGTACATTCCTGATATCATTCTATTAGACATAAATATGATGGATATGTCAGGTTTAAATGTAACAGAAAAAATTAAGAAAGAATTTCCATTCATACCGATAATTATTTTAACTAATTACGAGGAGATGGTGTACCGGCAAGAAGCTAAAAAACTACAAGCCGATGCTTTTATAGTTAAAAAGAAATTAGCTTCTGAGTTGGTCCCTGTAATTAACACTCTCCTGTTAAACTAAAAGTAATTATTATTGATATTCTGCAAAATATTTTGTATAAATTATTGGTTACAAATAATCCTATCGATAAAATAAATGAATTCAGATATTTTTACCAACATTAACACAATAATTTTAGGACTTATTGTTGCTGTAATATTTATTTTGGTGATTATCCAAATTAAAAACAGAAAAGCTCTAAAATATTTACATTATTTGAAACAGAAATTTTTTACTCGCAAAAAACCCTGATTGACTTTGGTTCTCCGACGATAGTTCTCTGTCATTTTTTAAAGTTTGATTGTTTAATGCATCTTTTGTATATTTTTCAGCGATAATTGGAAATATGAAGAAATACAAATGATTATAATGAAATTTGGCGGTACTTCTACGCAAGATGCTGCTTCTATGTTAAATGTTACTGAAATTGTTCGTTCACACCTTCATAAACATCCGTTTGTTGTTATTTCCGCAATTGCCCAAGCTACTAATCAGCTTGAACATATGGGTAACAGTGTTAAAAGCGGCGATATTGAAAGCGGACATAAGATACTAAAACACTTCATCCACAGGCATTTATCTATCGTCGCTCAAGCAATTACAAATCCTGTCGAACAATTTAATATCACTACAAAAATTAATAATATTGGGAATGAATTAGAAGAACTTATTCGAGGTGTATCGATCATAAAGGAATTGTCACCCAAAATACTCGATAAGTTTTATAGCTATGGTGAACTTTTGTCGTCGATGATAATTTGTCAGATAATGATAGATAAAGGAATTGACTCGTGTTGGATTGACAATAAAGATTTTATGATTACCGACGATAACTACAATAGAGCATTGCCGGATATGGAAAGTGTCAGAGATAGACTTATCCCACTGACATGCGATTTACTTAAATTAGGGAAGGTCATTGTTACACAAGGATTTATTGGTTCTACTTTAGATGGCAATCGTACAACTATGGGACGCGAGAGTTCAGATTTTTCTGCTGCCGTTTTCGGGTCAGTTTTAGATGCCGAAGACATTCAAATATGGACTGATGTAGATGGAATTCTGACGGGCGATCCCAATATTGTGGAAAACCCCAAACGAATTAAAGTACTCTCCTTCGAAGAAGCTTATGAATTGTCGCTGCTCGGAGCAAAGGTTTTGCATCCCAATACGATGGTACCCGCACTAAAAAAAAATATTCCCATTCACGTGTTTAATTCAAAACGTCCCCAAATTTCAGGCACGGTCGTTACGAATTATTTAAATACAATCGTTCAATGCTCAACCCCTGTTATCAAATCTGTTACGTATAAAACAGATATTATATTAATGAATATTATACCGAAAGTTCGTTCAACACCTTTTGTATTCTGGGAACATCTCTTCAATCATTTTACAAAAAATAATATTAGTCCACTTTTGACTGCTACATCGGAATTCAAATATTCTGCAGTGTTTGAAAATAAATATAATATCGGGTCGCTAAAACACGAAATAGGTGACATCGGTGAAGTGAAATTATTAAAAGATTTAGCTCTTATCAGCTTAATAGGTAGCAATGTACTAAACAATCCTTCTCTCAATCATAAGATTTTTTCTGAATTTGAACGGATTAATATAAAATTTATATCTTATGGTGCATCGGAATCGAGTGTTAGTATTTTAATTCCGTCTGACCGCCTGGAGGAAACCATTCGGAATCTTCATCGAATATTCTTCGAAACTTCAGAAAACGCTGACATTTTTGAATCCCTCCAAACGAATAACAAAAAAATAAATCAGACATGAAAGTATTTATTCGAATATTAAAATATCTTAAACCATACAAAAAAATAGTATTCGTACTAATATTTTCGATGCTAATTTATGTGGTTTTAAACATTTTTTCGTTGGCGATGATTGTTCCGTTGATTGATGTTATTTTTACGGATGTAAATACCACGGCTCAGTCAGTTCCGCAGGAATTTGATTTGTCAAAAGGGAATATTAAAGACCAGGTTGTCGGTTTGCTGTATCGGACACTGAATCTTTTCCCGAAAAGTGAAGCGTTGGCATACGTTTGTATTATTATTGCTGTCGGTTTCTTGCTTAAAAACCTTACTGCTTATTGGCAGATGTATTTGAATGCCGCTCTTGAACAAGGAATTTTAAGAGACCTGAGGAACGAAATTCACGAGCATTTGCACAGACTATCGCTGCACTTTTATATGGCTCGGAAAAAGGGCCATCTTATTAGTATGATAATGAACGACGTACGTTTAATTACAGAATCAGTAATGGCTTTGCTCGGCACATTATTCCGCGACCCACCAACAATAATTGTTAGTACGGTTATTCTATTTATTTTTAATTGGAAGTTAACACTGACAATATTTTTGGTAACACCTGTAATCGGTTTTATCATAGGGAAAATTGCTGATAAGTTGAAAAAATACAGCACAATGTTTCAAGAAAAAATGTCCGAGATTACTTCTTTGTTAGATGAGAGCATCACTGGTGTACGAGTGATAAAAGCGTTCAAAATGGAAAAACACGAAATCGAAAAATTTAAAACACACACTCAGCGGCTCTATAAAATTTTTGTTAAACTCCTCCGCATCAGGAGTATATCAAGTCCGATGAGTGAATATTTCGGAATTCTCATTGCGATTCTTGTGCTTTGGTTCGGGGGGACGGCAATCATCGATAAAACAAGTCCGATGACACCGGGACAGTTTATCTTTTATCTAACGATATTAATATCTATGCTCCAGCCAATTAAGATGATGACGCAAGTATTCAATACGATAAAAGAAGGAATGGCAGCAGGCGAGCGTGTTTTCGGGATACTCGATATTAAACCGCGCATAGTGGATGCTGTCGATGCTATAGAATGTAGAGAATTTAAAAGTTCGATCCGGTTTGAGGATGTTTCATTCAAATACGATACGACAGATTTGGTTTTAAGAAATATTTCTTTAGAGGTTAGAAAAGGAGAGGTAATCGCCATCGTGGGTCCGAGCGGTTCGGGGAAATCTACTCTAGTCGATTTAGTGCCGAGATTCTACGACCCGGTGAGTGGCAGAATATTTATAGACGGAATTGATTTAAGACAAGTAACGCAAGATTCGCTGCGCGATATGATGGGTATTGTTACGCAAGAGACCATATTGTTCAACGACTCTGTAGCTGCTAATATCGGTTATGGAGTAAAAAATGTTCCTTTAGAAAAGATCATCGAAGCTGCGAAGATAGCTAACGCACATAATTTTATCGAGAAATTATCACAGGGATATGATACAATGATTGGAGATCGGGGGATAAAGCTTTCCGGAGGTGAACGCCAGCGGCTTGCAATAGCGCGTGCAGTCTTAAAAAATCCGCCAATCCTTATACTCGACGAAGCAACGTCGGCACTCGACCCGGAATCGGAAATGCTCGTGCAGGAAGCTTTAGAACGGCTGATGAAAAACCGAACGAGCTTTGTGATAGCCCACAGGTTCTCAACTATACAAAATGCCGATAGGATAGTTGTGATGGAGAAAGGAAGAATAGCACAAATTGGAAAATATTCAGAATTAATCGCTCAGGAGGGAATCTTTCGTAAACTCTATGAATTACAATTTAGAATGTAATTAACGGACAATCGTATAATTTTTATATTCTGCAATACTTACTCCAAACACCTTCTCTAAAAATTTTAATAACGAGTTCTTTAAATTAAATCTTTTCGTAGGTGGAGTAAATGACCAATTATATTTACGGATTCTTTCCAACATCACATATGGATGGCTTTCTATAAACTGACTTATCAAATCAATCTTTGAAAAATCGAATTCATTCACTTCCGGTATATTATTTTCTACCCATTCGTCGTCGTGCCATAATTTATTGAACGATTTCGCTTTATCTAACATCACCTTGGGATGTTTCACCCAGCCGTAGTGATAAACATAAGCATCTATCGATTTTACAAACATCTTTCGTCCATTAATTCTAAATCCCTGAGCATCTTTCCATGATTGCACACCGATTCTGTTCCGAATTACTCGTATTTCGTTTCTGTACCAGCTTCGCGAGGCAGCATAATAATCATAACTCCCGTAGAAGTGAATATATTTTAATAGCAGCCCTTCGATTTTTTTATTGTCCAAATTATCTTTCATCGCTGATACAATCACCGATAAATATTTTTCGTGAATCAATTCATCGGCTTGTAAGTATATTCCCCAATCACCGGTGATGTGGGATAGAGCTACATTGGTTTGTTGCGCGAGGATTGCACCACCTTTCCTTAAATTTTCATCCCACACTGTATCGATGATTTTAATCTTCGGCTCGTTCAAATCATCGATCTGTTTGCGAGTATCATCTTCGGAATTACCAACAGCTACGATAAACTCGTCGCAAATCGGGAGTATAGACTTTATTGACTCAATAAACGGATAATCGAATCGAATACCGTTGCGCACTATTGAAAAACCACTGACTTTCATAAAATTGATTATTTGGAAGTATGCAGAAATTTTGTTTTAATATAAAGAAATTATATTTAATACAAAACATTTTAATGAATATCGTCCAACTATCGCATTACAAGCTGCCCGCAAAAAAATATGGAGGCACGGAACGCGTAATTTATTGGAATTCGAGAGCGCTTGCGCGTCTCGGTCACAAAATATATTTACTCGCTCCAAAAGGAACTGAAGTTCAAGGTGTTAACATTCTTCCCTACAAAGGTAGGTTAGAAGATAATCTTCACTTGATTCCTTCTGATGCTGATATCGCCCATATTCAATACACTCCAGACTTTAAAATAAAAGTACCTTTCCTTGTAACAATTCACGGAAACAAGAAACCTGGTGAGAAATTTCTACCAAATACTGTTTTTGTAAGCCGTAACCACGCTAAACGGCACGATTCCGATAAATTTGTCTATAATGGTCTCGACCCATCAGAATACATTTATAAAGAGAATAAAGACGATTACTTTCTTTTTCTATCGAAAACGAGTCGTAAAGAAAAGGGGTTGGATGTAGCATTGCGATTAGCTAAGAAAATGGATTTCAAATTAAAAATAGCAGGTGGTAGGCGGCTTTCAGTCAATCGGAAAATCAAATTCTACGGTGAAGTAGGCGGGAAGGATAAAGCCGAATTAATTGCCGGTGCGAAGGCGCTACTCTTTCCCATCAGTTGGGAAGAGCCGTTTGGATTAGTCATAACGGAAGCATTAGTAAGTGGAACACCCGTAATCGCAACACCGCGAGGAGCGGTTCCGGAAATTGTTACACCGGATGTCGGCTTCATTTGTAAAGACGAGGAACAGATGGTCAATGCTATCGAAAATATCGACTCAATAAAATCAACCAATTGTAGAAAGCGAGTGTTAGAAAACTTTACCGATGAAATAATGGCAACTAATTATTTGCATTACTATCAGTCAATTCTTAGCCAAAATATGTTCGATGCGTAAAACCAACATTGCTGACATATTGAAACCGAATCAAAACGTCCTTCTGTCTCTAAAAGCGGTTTTACTTTTAATGGTTGTGTGGACATTGCTTCGCTTTGTTTTTTTCTTGTTCTACTATCAGAGTTATTCGGGAGTTGATATTTCCGAAATTGCAATTTCTTTTTTAGTTGGCTTGCGGTTCGATTTAGCTTCTGTTATGATGATAGGAGGTTTATTTTTCTTGCTCCTAAATCTTCCCGGCAAATTCAAATTTTATAGTGTATATCGCATTTCCATATTGTCAATCTTCTATTTGTTTTTTATCGCAGCTTTGACCATCTCAATCGGCGATATTTATTACTATCAATTCTCTAAACGAAGAATTTCATACGAAATATTTAATCTGACAAAATCATTCCCCGAATTGTTTACTATGGTTGTGAATAATTATCTTCTACAAGCAATCATTTTGTTGTCCTTTGTGGTTTTGTTTGGATACTTATGGTTTAAAATATTAGGGAAGCAGAAAAAAAATTTTAGCGGCGGGATTGCAAACGATATAATTTATTTTGTTCTAATCCTCCTAATTATCGTAATATCCATCAGAGGTGGGCTACAATTAAAGCCGCTGAGAGAAAGTTATGCTTTCAGGAATGAGAACGTTACTCTTGGGCATCTTTCGCTCAATGCCGTGTTCACGTCGATACGTACTTTGAATCGAGGAGATCTGAAAGAAGACACATTTTTCCCTTACGACGAGGCAAAAAACAGAGTCAAACAATTGTTATCTACTGAAAATGTCCTGTTTATAAATGACGATTATCCATTGATGCGTAGATTTAATATTGACTCAAGTGAAATAAAAAAAATGAATGTTGTTATCTTTGTAATGGAGAGCTGGCCGGCTAATTTACAAAACCAATTAAAGTTGTCAGAAAGTCCAACCCCATTTTTTGATAAACTTGCCAAAGAAGGTGTTTATTACGAAAACTTTTATGCGGCAGGACAAAGAACAATTCAGGGAATGCAAGCAATTATCAGTTCAATACCGAACGTTGCTTATGATGATATATTGGGAAGCCCGATTGAGCAGAATTCATTGAGGTCATTAGGAGTTATCCTGAAGGAAAGTGGTTATACGAATATATTTATTCACGGCGCCAGGTCAGGCTCGATGGGGTTTGAAGCATTTTCAAAACTATCCGGTTTTGATAAATATATTTCGAAAAGTGACTTTGATTTGAAGAACGTTAAAGACGACGGTACATGGGGAATATTCGACCACTATGTTTTTGAAAGAGCAAATTACGAATTCGATCGAATCAATAAGCCTTTTTTGGGTGTTGTTATGTCGCTCACTTCGCATGCACCTTATGCTGTACCATCCGATAGGTTTAAATATTACGATTCGACTGTTACAAATTATAAATTCTTAAATTCACTTAGATATTCTGATTGGAGTTTAGAAAAGTATTTCGAAGCAGCAAAAAAAACGGAATACTACAACAATAGTTTATTTGTAATTGTTGCCGACCATGCAGAAGGGACTGGCGAAAAGACTTTGAACGAACTTTTTAAAATTCCATGCTTATTTTATCTTCCGGGGAAATTACAACCGCGAATAGATTCTTCGATTCACAGTCAAGTCGATATTTTGCCTTCTATCCTTCATCAGTTGAATATTCCGGCTGTTCATTCGTCTTTTGGCGTTTCGATGCTTGTTAAGAAGGATGGTTTCTCTTTTATTACGAGCGGTAACTTGTTGAGTTGGATAAGAGGCGATTGGATTTTAATAGCCGATAGGGAAAAAAATATAGGTCTTTATAATATTAAAACGGACACTAAATTAAAATTTAATTGTTTAGATGAGGAGAGTTCTATTGCAGAAGAGATGAGAAAAGATATGCTATCTTATTTACAATTATCGGTTTACCTACTAAGGGAGAATAAAATATTTATAAATACAAAATAAAGATTATACTACACGGTTTATTATACGGTTTATTATTAAGTTAATCCAAATAAGTCTGTATATTTATGTGTAGTCGATATCATAACATTAATGAAGGTTTCCGATGCCAATTCTTAAAAGTATAATAATATTTCTGTCTTTTGTTGGAACATTTTTATTATTCTATGCGATAACAACTGATGACGTAATCCTAAAAAGAGAAATTGAATATGAATCATATGAATATGAATCGAAAGAGATTGATTGGTTTATGCTGCAGCGTATTTATCCGTACGACAATATTGATATACAGTGATTTGAAAATGCACGAGCCAAAATTCGGGATATTGCCGCTCAAAAAATTAATACTCAGATTGTATGGCAAAATGCTGGACCGACGAACATTGGCGGTCGGATAACTTCCCTTGTAATAGATCCGATAAATACAAATATAATTTACGTAGGCTCAGCATCAGGTGGAGTTTGGAAATCGATTGATAACGCATCTACCTGGATAAACATTTTCAATGAATCACCATCAATCGGGTCACTTGCTTTAGACCCAACGAATCCATTAACAGTTTATGTTGGAACGGGTGAGGCAAATCCTGGAGGTATTGCTATATATCCGGGTAACGGAATCTGGAAGTCAGTAGATGGCGGAAATAATTGGATGAATGTTGGTCTGCAAAATAGCGGACATATTGGAAAGATTGCGATACATCCATCTTTTCCAAACAGGATATTTATAGCAGCATTAGGGCAATATCGGGGACGAACAACAGAACGTGGAATTTATCGCTCCACGAACGCCGGCTTATCGTGGACTCGTGTACTTTATATGAATGATACCACGGGTGTTTGTGAAGTCGTTATACATCCCACTAATCCCAATCATATTCTTGCTGCTTTGTGGACACGCTATCGTCCTTTAACCTACAGTATTATTTCAGGTGCAAATAGCGGGCTTTGGTTATCGACAAATGTAGGCGACTCCTGGACGCAGGTTACGAACGGTTTTCCTGCCAACAATATAAATCTCGGTCGAATTAGTCTTGCATTTTCGGAATCGAATCCAAACATCGTTTATGCATTAGCAGCTAACCAGACTACTGCGATGGGATTGTATAAATCGACTGATTCCGGAATTTCGTGGTCTCTTACTCTTGATGGTTCTACTTTTGCTGAAGCACAAGTTTGGTTCAATAACGTACTGTCTGTTCATCCTGTAGATCCAAATACAGTTTTTGCGGGTATGGTGCGAATGTGGAAATCTACAAATGGTGGAACAGCTTTTTCAAATGTATTAGCTGATATGCACGTCGATCAACACGCAATTGCTTATGATCCTACAAACCATAATCGTATTCTCGTTGGAAATGATGGCGGTGTTTTTTATTCTTCGAATATTGGTCGATGATTTATGGCGGTGATGGCTTCTATGTACTCGTCGATCCTACAAATCCAAATTTCATCTACGTCGAATCGCAAAATGGTGGATTGGCTTATTCGCGGAATGGCGGTTCTTCATTTTCTAGTGGACGTACTGGAATTAATTCTACCGACAGGACGAACTGGTCAACTCCATTTGTAATGGATCCGAATAACAGTCTCAAACTATACGTTGGGACGTTTCGAATCTACAAAACAACAAATGGAATGCAAAGTTGGACAGCCATAAGTGGTGATTTGACATATGGAGCTCACGACCGCATTGGAACAATTACAACTATTGATGCAGCACGTTCTGATTCAAATGTCATCTATGTCGGTGCTGACGATGGAAGAGTATCGGTTACCACAAACGGTGGTTCGACTTGGCAAGACATATCTGCTTCGCTCCCGTTACGTTGGGTAACACGTGTAAGCATCGACCCTGAATCTGCGAATGTTTGCTATATCACACACTCAGGTTATTTAGAATATGGATTTTCGGCTCACATCCATAAAACAACTAACTTTGGTCAAACGTGGACTAACATTAGCGGTAACCTACCCGATATACCTGTGAACGATATTATTATAGACCCTGTATATCGCCCTAATCTGTATATCGCTACAGATATCGGTGTAATGTACAGTACAAACGGCGGACAAAATTGGTTTGTTTTAGGGTCTGGTCTTCCTGAAGTTACAGTTCACGATTTAACATTACACGTTCCTACCCGTAAATTGGCTGCATTTACTCACGGACGTTCTGCCTGGTTTATTGATCTTACTGGATTGGTTGGCGTCAAACTTGTTACTGAGTTTGTACCAACAGGATTTGTTTTATATCAAAACTATCCTAATCCATTCAATGCATCGACTATGATAAAATATACTATATCGCAGGATGTGCAGGTTCGTTTGAAAGTATTTAACGTATCCGGGCAATTAGTCAGTGTGCTTGTGGATGAGTATCAATCAATAGGAATTAAAAGTGTTAATTTTGATGTTAAAGATTTACCGAGCGGTGTGTATTATTACAAATTGACGGCGGGTGATTTCACCGATGTGAAGAAAATGATATTAGCAAAGTAAAGTATAATTGACCCAAATTACGTTAAATTAATAAAGCCCAGAAATTTTATATGGGACTTTTTAGTTATTAATGTATAAAATTCGTATATTAGTTTTGTAAATTTAACTAATATTTATCAAATGTAGGTATTTAAATGTTCAACCGCCTCCCGTGCGTTAAAATAACGCTATTTTTAATTTTTTCTATTCCTATTACCGTTTTTAATCAAATCCCAGTTAATAATTTTTATTTTGGTAATCTGCATGCTCACACATGGTACTCTGATGGGAATATGGACCAAGATAAATCTACATATACAGCGCCTGTTGCAAGAGCAATTGAGTATGGCAGAACCATCGCAACTAATCTGAATTGGCTCGCTATAGCCGACCATAATCACAACGAAGGTTGTAATATGACGATGCCTCTTTGGTTAGCAGGTGTCGCAGAAGCGGATACCGCAAATAAGGATAGTATTTTTGTTGGCATTTTCGGTCAGGAATGGGGAACACTCAGTACAGGTGGACACGTTCTGATATTTGGGACGCATAAATTATTCGGTTGGAACACCAATTTATATGATGTTTATGTCGCCAAAGGTGATTATCTAAATTTGTGGAGTAGAGTTAAACAGAATAATGGGTTTTGTTATCTTGCACATCCAAACAATTCTGATTTTGGAAATTTGATCTCTAATCCTTACAATGCAAGTTACGATAGTGTTATTCAGGGAACAGCATTAAAAAGTGGTAAAGCATTTTCAACAAATAATACTCAATCAGATCCCAGTAGTGGAAACTATGAATCATACTACCACAGTTTATTGAGATTGGGATATCATGTTGCACCGACATCCGATCAAGACAATCATTACACAAACTTCGGTATGTCGAATCAGCAGAGAACTGTGGTGCTTGCCCCATCTCTGACAAGAGAAAATATACTCAACTCTTTAAGGAACCGTAGAGTTTATGCTTCTGAAGATAATAACACACAAGTGCAGTTTGAGGTCGGCAATAATTTGATGGGTGATATTTTTTCATCAACTTCTCCTTTCACTATCCGTGTTAAAGTTTCGGATGCGACACCGGGCGATGGAGTTTCAAGAATTGAGATAAGGTATGGTGTTCCCGGTTCAGGCTCGATGCCAACCATCTTAACTTCAGCCCTCGGAGTTGATTCGCTTGTCTACATCGTTAATCAGACACCTAATACAACTAATTATTATTATATTTATGTTCAACAGGTCGATGGTCACAGAGCTTGGACCGCTCCGATGTGGATTACTACTTTGCTTGACCCAAATTCTGTGGGACAAGACCCTTCGCAGCTGGCAATATTTAAATTAAATCAGAACTATCCCAATCCATTTAATCCCACATCAAAAATAAGTTTTACGCTATCTAAATCAAACTATGCTTCACTTAAAGTATATGATGTTTTAGGAAAGGAAGTGGCTGTGTTATTCGAAGGACCTGCTGAACAGGGTAAGCTATACGAAAAAACTTTTGACGGTTCAGCATTAAGAAGCGGTGTATTTTTTTATAAGCTTCAAAGCGGAAATATGGTCGAGGTTAAAAAATTAATTCTACTCAAATAATATTACCTTGAACGATATATGATGAAATCGTATTCTATTTTTTTAGCAATTATATTTTGGACACTAACAACAACTGCTCAGGTTCCTTTCAATTTAACACCGAGCTGGATTTCAACTGATGTTAGCAATTATACAACAGGCGCCGCGTGGGCAGATATTAATAAAGATGGATGGTTAGATCTCGTGGTTGCCAACGGCAATGATATGGCAAGACAGCGCGTTACCGTTTATCTCAATAACGGTGCTGGACAATTACCCCTTACTCCAGGCTGGCAATCAGCCGATATAGATTATAATGGACATTTATCTGTTGGAGATATTAATAATGATGGATTCATTGATGTTGCTGTTTCGGTTTACATCGGTGCGGCAGGATTTAGTCAAAAAGGAAAAGTTAAATTATACATTAATCAAAACGGCACATTAGAAACTCTCCCTACGTGGGTGTCTAAGGATTCGATGTACACTTTTAGCTGTGCTTTTGGTGATGCTGACGGTGATGGTGATTTAGATCTCGCCGTAGCTTGTGGAGAATCGTATGAAAACAAACCAGAATTTAACAGAATTTATTTTAACAATAATGGAAGATTAGATTCTCTGCCGGGTTGGAAGAGCAATCAGACCGGTTATAGTTACGATGTAAGTTGGGCAGATTTTGATAACGACGGCGATCTCGACTTAATATTTGCTAACGAAAAAAGTCCAAACCGAATGTACAGAAATTTTGGAGATTCAATCGGAACAGCGCCCGCATGGAGCTCGACCGACGCGAGTCAGTATGCCAATTCGTTGTTCATTGCCGATGTTAATAACGACGGGTACATGGATTTAGCAGTTTCGGATAATAATCAGCTTGGCGGATCTGGGAAATTCAAAATTTATCTAAATAATTTAGGGACGTTAAATACGACTCCATTTTGGAGTTCAAGTTTTTCGGGTTACGGTTCAGGAATTACACTCGCTGATATTAACAACGATGGATATAAAGATTTGATAACAGGTGGGTGGTGGCAGCCGGTTAGAATTTATATTAATAACAATGGTGTGTTTAATTTGAATCCTGAGTGGACTTCAACTTCGACGAGTGTTGTTGAAGCAATAATATTTGGCGATTATGATAACGACCGTTTAGACACAGTTACTGTCCATTTTTTTGGTAACGGGTCGCAAAAACTTTATTATTTACCTCGTACGCCAATACATAAAATTAGACAAATACGAGATGGTATCGATACGCTATTATTAAATAAGTACTGTTATGATCTCGAAAATGGGTGGGTAAGTTTAAAATTTCCTCCTCCAAATAAAAGTTCTATCTATTTTGATATCATCGTATCAAGAGATAATGACTTTGCTGTGAGTAATTGGGATAATAACAAAGGGAATTATATTTTTACAAATAACACACCAACCGGATGCATTGGAACTCAAAATGATTTAACACCTAAATTTGTATTATACCAGAACTTCCCAAACCCGTTTAACCCGACAACAATTATCAATTACCAGTTAGTTGTTGACGATTATACGACATTGAAGGTTTATAATTTATTAGGCCAGGAAATAGCGACACTAGTTAATGGTTATAAGATTGCTGGTTCCCATCAAATTACATTTTCAGCAGAAAGCGGGTTCGCTTCTGGCATATATTTCTACAAACTCCAAAGTGGAAGCATGACGGAAGTTAAAAAATTTATAATTCTAAGGTAGGATTGAGCGAATTCACGGTCTTAATTCCCATTATCCCATCTAAATAGAAATTTCTTTCTGACTTTGTTTTAGAGCATACTGCAGTAATGAATTGACGCTTTTCATTATCTGAAATTTTAATTGGAGTAACTACGTTTTCATATATCTCATATTGGAATGGAGAGAAATATCTTAGCCATAAAGATTCATTATTGTTTAACGCATTCCGGACAGTTTCAATCCTAATTTGATTCAACTGATTCTTTAAGTTTCTGTTTATCAAATGTCCGAACTCATTAAACCCATGCGCCCTAACTATCGAGAGTATAGTTTGAAGTATCTTAGAGGTAACAATCACATCTTCTAATGCTCTATGTTTAACGGGGAAATCAAGATTGAGGGCTCGGGCAACATTTTCTTGTTTATAACTCGATAGTCCAGGTAGAAGTAATCGAGCAAATTTCAAAACATCGATGTTGTGGTTATTAAGAGATGGATGACCTGCGAGCCGGAGTTCATAATTCAAAAAAGAAAGGTCGAAAGGAGAGTTATATGCTGCGATAATTCCGTTGTCAACAAAATTTAAAAATTTTGTTGCTACCTCAGCAAAGGTTGGAGCTTTTGCTACCATTGATGCGCTGATTCTATTTACCATATAGGCGCCCATTGAGATAGGTCGCTGTGGATTTATAAGAGAGTCAAATGTATCGATTATTGCTCCACCGCAAAGTTTAACAGCAGCGACTTCTAAAACTCTATCGCCACTTTCCGGATTCAAGCCGGTTGTCTCAACGTCAACGACGACGAATTCAATTTGACTAATATCATAGTTGAATGGTGTGTTCGATAATTGCAATTTTAAACCGTGATATTAAGGTATTTATCCCAGATCATAAAAAGTTCTGCCTCGGCTTGTATATCTCCACCGCAATATTGTGCTATTTCGCGAAAACGTTTTTCTCTAAATAAATCTCCCAAATCTAAACCGGTTATTCCTTCGCTTTTCGGGCTCTTGATTCCGAATACCTTACAGTAGAAATCTAAATTGAATTTCTTAACAGTGCCATAATAGGATAACTGGTCTAATAAGTCACAATGGATTTTTGTATCATATCTGTACGGTATCAAATTACGGGACGGAGTAACACCGAGAATCGCAGATCTTAGCATTACGAAGGGACAATCGAACGACCTTCCGTTAAATGTAATGAATTGGTCGTAATGTTTTATAGCGCTCCAGAACCATTCAAGTAATTCCTTTTCATCACCCGATACAAAACCCATTTTTCCATCTTCGCTCGTGTATTCTTCTTTAATCTCGGATTGAAAAAAAACTTTTCCCGCTTTCGTATCCGGGTTGTACATCCCTATGGCAATTATTTGTGCGGTAGGTGCGTATAAGTTAAGTTGTTGAAGTGTCTGTACTCGCTTTTCTTCTGTATCTGCGAATTTGAGAAGATATTCTTGTTGTACCTCATCGAAAGTTTCGATAGGGAAGGCAAGGGTTTCGATGTCGAAAACAACTCGTTTCATTCGGTGTTTTGTTGGGTCTTGAATAATTTTTTGATGACTTATTTCCCAAGAATAGCCTCTGCGGGCGAGGAAGCTCGCAAGACGTGTTTGATTATGTTTTTCGTCGTATTTTCCCCCGCTGCCTTTATATTTTTTTAATTGCTTTCGTGCCGTTTGTAAAGCATTCTCCTTCTCGTTTATGTCTTTATAAACCTTTTCAATCAATTGATTGACGGTCTCCTTATTGATTCCTTTTTGTAGGAGTCGCTGTTTAAGAAGTATCTTGCCTACCGATTTGCGTCTGATTGTGTCATTCAAAAAACTCTCAGCATATTCTCGTTCATTTATCAAACCAATATTCTTTAAATTTTGTATTATTGCATCGATGGCTATCAAATTAAATTTATGGGTAGAGAGTTTTTGCCGTAATTCGTATTCTGTTCTTTTACGATAGCTGAAATACTTTAATGCCAAATCTTTCGCGCGATAAAATTCATCTTGATATAATATATCGGTTAGTTTGGTTTCGGATATCGTATCGTTTTTCTTAAGTCCAAATTTTACTACTACGTCTTTATGAATAAGATACCTGTTTTGGTCATCTAATGTTAGATTGACGAATTTAGGCTTTTTGGGATTGATTTGCAGTTTTGTAACTACCATTTAGCTTTTTGTAGATTTTTTCACAGTATCTGATTTTTGTGGTCCCGAACTTGTCGGTTTAGTTTCATCTTCAACGATGAGTCCTAATTTCTTTCTTAAAATTTGGTCCACCTCTTTTGCAGCATCTTCATTTTCAAGAAAGAATTTTTTTACAACATCACGTCCTTGTCCAATACGCTCGTCTTTGTAAGAAAACCACGACCCGCTCTTCTGAATTATATTATGTTCGATTGCAGTATCTATTAAGTCGCCCAATTTAGATATTCCCTCGTTATATAGAATGTCGAACATAGCTTCACGAAATGGGGGAGCTACTTTGTTTTTGACAACTTTCACTCGCGTTCTATTGCCAATCATATTCTGTCCGTCTTTGATGGCTTCAATACGTCGAACATCGAGTCTAATTGAAGCATAAAATTTAAGAGCATTTCCGCCAGTTGTGGTTTCCGGATTACCGAACATCACACCGATTTTTTGTCGTAACTGATTTGTAAAGATAACAGATGTTTTAGATTTGTTAATAGCTGCTGCAAGTTTACGTAACGCTTGCGACATTAAGCGTGCTTGTACCCCCATCGTGGGGTCGCCCATCTCACCTTCGATTTCAGCGCGCGGAGTTAATGCAGCGACAGAGTCGATAATGATCACGTCGAGAGAACCACTCCTCACTAATGTTTCAACTATCTCGAGAGCTTGTTCGCCAAATTCAGGTTGCGACAATAATAAGTTGTTAATATCAATGCCGAGTCGCTTAGCATAGTTAGTATCGAGAGCGTGTTCTGTGTCTATAAACGCTGCTATCCCGCCCCGCTTCTGAGCTTCGGCGATGATATGTAGGCAGAGTGTAGTTTTACCGGATGATTCAGGTCCAAAAATTTCTATCACCCTTCCTCGTGGATAACCACCAATGCCGAGTGCAGCATCGAGTGAAATTGACCCGCTCGGTATGACTTCCATTTTTACTATAGGGCGGTCGCCGAGGCGCATGATTGCACCTTTGCCGTGCTGTTTTTCTATTTGGTCGATTGCAATTTTTAATGTTTGCGAACGAGATTCTTTATTACTTTCTTCTATCATATATTCTCCACGAAAATTTAGTAAAAGTTAAATTGCAGTTTTTAAAGTTTATTGTATTTTTGGAGTAAACTCAAGACTAAACTTTTCATCTCTTCGGTGTCGAAAGGTTTTGTAAAATAATCATTAACACCGATTGTCTTTGCAAAACGTTTCGCGTCGTAGTCATCAAACCCCGACATAAATACAAACGGTACATTGCGAAGTTTCGGATTATTTTTTATTCTGTCGAATAGTTCGTAACCATTCATATCAGGCATTCTTAAATCGCTGATTATTAAGTCCGGCTTTAACTTCGATAATTTTGTCAATGCTTTTGTTCCACTGTCAGCGGTAACGATTTTGTAAGGTTCTTCTTTTAGAACAATTTCCATCGCTTCAAGCCATAAATTCTCGTCGTCTATTAAAAATAGTGTTTTTGAATTTTTACTACTTCTATTTTTTTTTGCAGTCATTTCTTTTTACTATTTAAATTAATCGATTTTAATATTGTATAATCAGATCCGGAAGACTTTAGAACACTTCTCACGATTAAGATCTCCCGGCATTCGGTGATTCTTGATTCAAAGTTAAGACTTTCTATTATAGGAATCAAGTTTTTGATTCCTGTCTGGCTTTTGACTCTTCCCAATGTAATGTGAGGGTGGAATTCTCTGTCTTCTATCTCGAATCCTAAACTTTTTAGGTTTACGTCTAATTCCATTTTAAGCTTAGTGAGAGAGCTTGTTACATCCTCGCACCCGATCCATATTACACGCGGTTGTCGTTTATTCGGAAAACAGCCCAAATTACGGTAAATAAGTGGAAAAGTGTAAATCTTAGTCGATATATTTTTTATTATTTCGTAAATTTTTGGTAGTAATTCTTCTTTAGTATCTCCTAAAAATTTTATCGTAATATGGAATTTATTCTGCGATTCCCAACGAACATCTGCACCGGCTGATTTCAATTTCTGTTGTATCGTTTCTATCTCTTGTTTTATAGATTCTGGTGTATCTATTGCTATAAAGATTCTCATTGTTATATTTGGATATTTAAAATTATCTTGCGGACAAGTTCCATCGCTGCCTGAGAAGAACGAATTTTTACACGAACTCTGTCATCACCAAACAGGAATTTTTTTGCGATTAAATTTTTCGAATCTGAATAACCTATCCATACTAAACCGAGAGGTTTCTCGGGAGTGGCGCCTGTAGGACCTGCTATACCTGTCGTTGATATTCCGATATCTGCATTAGATGATTCCCGAATTCCCACAGCCATTGCTTTCGCAACCTCTTCACTGACCGCTCCGTGTTTAGTTATTAAATTTTCTGGAACGCTTAATAACTCAATTTTCGATCTATTGCTGTAAGTAACTATGCCACGCTCGAAATATTTTGAGCTACCCGGAACGTCGGTAAGCCGGTCTGCGATTAAGCCACCTGTGCACGATTCGGCAACTGCGATCGTAAGGTTTCTTTCAGATAACAGTTTACCTAAAACTTCCTCGAGTTCGTCTTTGTCGGTGCCGTAAATATAATTATTAATCTTTAATCTAATTTGATTTTCGACTTCAGATATTATTTTAGAAACATTTTCGTAGGAATCACCCGTAGCTGAAATTCTCAGACGCACTCCGGTTGGTGAAGGAAGAAAAGCTAAAGAAGTTCCGCTTTGCGGGATTAGTTCATCGATATCACCAATTAGTTCAGAGAGAAATGCTTCGGTAATTCCAGTCGTGCACAATGTTCGGTGCAAAATGGTTCTCCCTTTATTAAAATTTAAAAGGAATGGAACCACGAATTGATTCATCATCTCTTTCATTTCATAAGGAACACCCGGCAGAGCGATAAAAAACTTACTGTCACGCTCGAAGAGCATGCCGGGGGCTGTTCCGTGTTTATTCGGGATAATTTTGCAGCCGGCAGGAACAAACGTCTGCTCCTCTGCTGCGGCAGTCCACTTCATATCACGCATCGCGAGAATTCGTTCTACATTGGCTTTTACTTCTTCATTTTGAACTAATTTTGTCTTAAAAAATTTACAGAGAGTTTTCTTTGTTATGTCGTCGTGCGTCGGTCCTAATCCACCTGTCGATATTACAATATCATTTTTAAAAAATTCCTTACGGAATGTGTGAAAAATATCGATTTGTATGTCTCCTATAGTTAGAATATTTTTAACACTAACACCGACCTTATTTAACGCATCTGCGATATATGCACCATTCGTGTTGACTACTTGGCCTATTAAAAGCTCGTCACCTATTGTAATTATCGAAGCTGTCATAAACTCATTAAATGATGAAATGCATGAATATTTGTAGAATGATATTTGTATAGATACCCGCTATTACATCATCAATCATAACACCCCATCCGTTCCTCAGTTTTTCGCTGTCTCTTGCCGGAAAGGGTTTAATAATATCTAAAATTCTGAAGATAATGAATGAGCTAATTATGACCATTATTGTTTTGGGAAGAAAAATGAGAGCGCACCACATTCCCACAATTTCATCTATAACTACGATCTGGGGGTCATCGCAGAGTTTTTTTTCTAATATCGAAGATGATTTGAGCCCGAATATAAAAAAAACAATTATTAAAGGTATGAAGTAATGTAATTCTTCTATTCCCGGTATTGCATAAATTAATAATCCGACTGCTGACCCGATTGTCCCGGGGAATAGAGGTGAATACCCTGAATAGAAACCTGTAGCAAAAAGTCGTGCTATAAACGGAATTTTATAAGTTTTATCGGTTTGATTTTTCATAAAGAGATGCAATAAATTTCCGATTTGTGTAGATATAAGAAACTCCTGTCCAAACCGTCAAGATTGTTATTAGTAGCATCATTCCGAAAAGTACCTGCGAATGTAATAAATTATCTACGATTAAAAAAAGGTTCGGATATTCATTTTTGAGAAAGGGCAAAGTCCTGATTACGTACAAGACTAAAATGTAATAAATAACGATATATTGAGCGAACGTTTTTGTTTTTGCTGTTGAAGAAGTAACGACAGGTCGGTCTTTATATTCTGCGATTGACCGGAGTACTGTTATTAAAATATCCCGGATGACAATGACCCAAACCATCCATGCATCAATTAGATCGAGTTGCGCAAATGCAACGAGAGCAACCGAAGATAGAATTTTATCTGCAAGCGGGTCGAGGAATGTTCCGAAGCGACTGACGTATCCCCATCTACGGGCTACCCACCCGTCATACCAATCGGTCAGCGCAGCCACAATAAAGACCGCTAACGATATTTGTTTGTAAAAAATCGAATCAGAAATAAAAAGAAATAAGAAGACAGGTGTGAGTATAATTCGTATAAAAGATAGAGAATTAGGAAGTGTAATTGTGTCGTTGTTTGCCATAGATATAATTAAATAAAAAAACGGAATTATGCAATATAAAAAAAAAGCCCAACCGAATGGTTGAGCTCAATAAAACAATTCGCACGACTGCTAAGCAGCTTTTATTACTTTGCCCTGTTTGATGCAAGTGGTACAAACACGCATACGGACGGGTCTTCCGTTGATTTGAGCGCGAACGCCTTGTAAATTAGGTAGCCATCTCCGGCGCGTTTTATTATGGGCATGACTTATATTATTGCCGCTGATTGTTTTTTTTCCACAAATATCGCAAACTTTTGCCATTTTATTCTCTCTTTTCGATTAAATCTTAATTATTTGTGTTGTAAATATAACGAAATTGTAAGTTAGAAGCAATTAAAATCATGGGTTGTTGATATTGGAGACAATATATTTAGACAATCTGTACATATTCAACGATCGTTATTAAATTTGGTAATGTAGCGAACTTGATATATATTTATTCGAAAATGATTCAACGTTTATATATAATAATTCGCGGTGCGGTTCAAGGTGTTGGATTTCGGCCGTTTATTTACCGACTCGCTAAGGAAATTGGATTATGCGGTTATGTACTTAATTCCCCAAACGGTGTTTTTATCGAGGTTGATGGTGAAAAATCAGTGTTAGATAGCTTTGTATGTCGAATCGAAAAAGAAAAGCCACCCCGTGCCATTATTAACAGTATGGAATTTTCCTTTCTTGATGCTGCAGGTTTCTCTCAATTTGAAATCCGAAAAAGTAAGCTCGACGGAGAGACATCAGCTCTCATTTTACCCGATATCGCAGTATGTCCCGATTGCTTAAAAGAAATGTTCGATAAGAATGACCGCCGTTACCTTTATCCTTTCATCAACTGTACAAACTGTGGGCCTCGTTTTTCTATTATTGAATCACTCCCGTACGATAGGCCCAACACTTCGATGAAGATTTTTAAGGTGTGCGAAGATTGTCGGGCAGAATATGAGAATCCACTCGACCGCAGGTTTCACGCACAACCTATTGCGTGTTACGCTTGCGGTCCTCACATAGAACTTTGGGACGAAAATGGGCGTAGAATTTCTAAATTCGATACAGCTTTAGCTGATGCGTCGAAAGCAATACGCAACGGTAACATTGTCGCCTTAAAAGGACTCGGTGGTTTTCAACTACTTTGCGATGCTCGGAACGATGAATCGATAATGCGACTCAGGACACGCAAACACCGTGACGAAAAACCTTTTGCACTTATGTTTCCAACTATCGAGTCTATTCAAAAAGTTTGCCAATTATCTTCTCTCGAAGAGCGACTCATTTGTTCCCTTGAGTCTCCTATTGTTTTGCTAAAGAGAAAACTTCAAATCGGAAATCAACAATCGCACATCTCACATCTTATATCTCAAGTCTCTTCGCTTGTCGCCCCGAATAATCCATATCTTGGAGCGATGCTACCATATACACCGTTACACCATCTCTTGATGAAAGAATTGGAATTCCCAATAATAGCAACAAGCGGTAACTTGTCTGATGAACCAATGTGTATTGATGAGAATGATGCGATGAATAGAATGAATGGCATCGCTGATTACTTTCTTGTCCACAACCGACCGATTGTACGTCAGGTGGATGATTCGATAGTCAGGATTATTTTGGAACGGGAAATGGTTCTTCGCCGGGCTCGCGGGTATGCGCCATTACCAATCATACTCGATTATTCATTCGGTGGTGAAGGTTCGAAGGAAAAATCTATTATCGCTGTCGGAGCGCATCTCAAAAATACAATTGCAATATCCAAAACTAATAATATTTTCATAAGTCAGCATATCGGTGATTTGGAAACTAGCGAAGCATTCGACGCATTTACAAAAACTATCAAAGATTTTCAAAAGCTCTACAATATAGACCGCCCTGAAATAGTGTGCGATTTACACCCTGATTATTTATCAACAAAATACACTCAACAGATAAATATTGAACCACAAAAAATTCAACACCATATTGCTCACATTGCTTCTTGTCGCGCAGAAAATCAGGTAAAGGGTACTGCTGTAGCTGTGGCTTGGGATGGAACGGGTTACGGACTTGACGGTACAATTTGGGGTGGTGAATTTTTTAAATGCGATGGAAAATCGTACGAACGCGTTATTACTATTAGACAATTTAAATTACCAGGGGGTGAAGTTGCAATTAAGGAACCGCGTCGTTCTGCGTTAAGTGTTCTATTCGAAACTTACGGAGATTCAATTTTTGATGAGCAAAATTGGATATATCAGCATCTGTTAATTCATAACTTTTCCAAATCGGAACTCGATACTTTAAAAACAATGTTGAACAAGAACATTAATTCCCCTGTAACTTCGAGCGTGGGAAGGTTGTTCGATGCTGTGGCTTCCATGATTGGAATTAGTCAGCGAACGAAATTCGAGGGACAATCAGCAATGATGTTAGAGTTTGCAGTGGATGAATCGATTGTCGATTCTTACGAATTTACAATTGTTGAAGGAAATCCATCAATAATTAATTGGAAACCAATAATTTACCAAATAATCACTGACCTGAAAAGTAAAGTTGATAAATCAGTTATCTCGGCAAAATTTCATAACACATTAGCTCGAACTATATTGGACTCTGTTCAAAATATTGGTGAAAATAAAGTTCTGTTGAGTGGTGGATGTTTTCAAAATAAAATTTTGTTAGAAAGAACAATCAAATTATTAAAGTCTGAAAAAATTTTCGTATATTGGCATCAGCGTGTTCCACCAAATGATGGTGGTATCTCGCTTGGTCAGATAGCGTTCGTGTTGAACAGGTTATCTCCTAAAGAACAGATCATAAATCATAAATCTAAAATATAAAATCTAAAGTCTAAAATCTATTATGTGTTTAGCAGTTCCTGGTAAAATCGTCTCAATCGATCATGAAAGTAATCCCAAAATGGCAAAAATTAATTTCGGTGGAGTTCTAAAAGATGTATGTCTCGAATTTGTTCCCGAAGCCAAAGTAAACGATTATGCAGTTGTACACGTCGGATTTGCGCTAAGTATTGTGGATGAAAAAGAAGCGGAAGAGACATTAAAAATATTTGAGGAAATGGAGCGCTTAAGCAGAGAGCAGTGAATATCAAATCAGCTTACGACGGACGAACAACAAGTAATGAAATACATTGATGAATACAGAGATGCTAAAGCGGCGAAAGCTTTAGCACAACAAATAAAAGCGACAGTAACGCAACCATGGGTTATCATGGAAATCTGCGGTGGTCAGACTCATACTATACTGAAGTATGGTTTGGAAGAAATATTGCCAGATAAACTGACAATCGTTCACGGTCCGGGTTGCCCTGTCTGCGTTACACCTTTAGAGTTAATAGATAGAGCAATTGCTATTGCATCGATGGACGATGTGATACTTACTTCTTACGGTGATATGCTCCGCGTGCCCGGTTCAATAACCGATTTGTTGAGTGTTAAAGCAAACGGTGGCGATGTGCGTATGGTTTATTCACCACTTGATGCTCTTAGAATTGCTGAAACTAACAAAAGCAAAAAAGTAGTTTTTTTTGCTGTTGGTTTTGAAACTACAGCACCTGCAAATGCAATGGCTGTGATAGAAGCGAAGCGACGAGGAATAGATAATTTTTATATTCTTTGTTCTCACGTGCTCGTCCCACCTGCAATTGAAGTTTTATTATCATCGCAATTAAATCGGATACAGGCATTCCTCGCTGCCGGGCACGTTTGCACTGTTATGGGATATGAAGAATACTTGCCACTCTCTCATAAATATAAAGTTCCAATTGTTGTAACAGGTTTTGAACCTGTAGATATTTTAACTGGGATTTATTTTGCGGTGAAACAATTAGAAGAAAAACGTTTCAAAGTTGAAAATCAGTATTCGCGCTCTGTCAGACGTGAAGGAAATATACCTGCTCAGAAACTTCTTTCCAATATTTTTGATATTGTCGATAGAAAATGGAGGGGGATAGGTGTAATTCCGAAAAGCGGCTACCGACTAAAACGAGAATTTGCTGAATTTGATGCAGAGATAATTTTCGACCTGGTCGGTATTGAACAGAATGAATCCCCACTTTGTATTGCGGGTGAAGTTTTGCAAGGGTTGAAGAAACCAACTGAATGCACCGCATTCGGAACGCTTTGCAAACCTGAAACTCCGTTAGGTGCGCCAATGGTTTCGACCGAAGGTTCGTGCGCGGCATACTATCGATACAATAAGTAATGAACAATAATCAATGAATCACAAATCACAAACCACAAATCACAAATCACAAGTCGATTTTACATCATCTTGTCCAATCCCAATTAATGAGTACGACAAAGTTCTTCTTGCCCACGGTGGCGGTGGAACATTGATGCATCAACTAATTCAGAAAATGTTCATTATGCAGTTCAATAATGAACTCTTGAATATTAGACATGATGGTGCAATTTTTGAAATGAATGGTGTAAAGTATGCTTTCTCAACCGATTCGTACGTGGTTCAGCCGATCTTTTTCCCGGGTGGCGATATTGGTGAACTTGCTGTTTACGGAACAGTAAACGATTTAGCTATGTGCGGTGCGAAACCGTTGTTTATATCTGTCGGATTGATTATTGAGGAAGGTTTCCCAATGGAGGATTTATGGCGAATCGCACAATCGATGAAGCTTGCAGCTGAGAGAGCGAATGTAAAAATAGTAACCGGAGATACTAAGGTTGTCGATAGGGGCAAGGGGGATAAAGTTTTTATAAATACATCGGGAATTGGTGTGATTGATGCAGGAGTACATATTTCTCCGAAGAATTGTAGAGTGGGAGATCTTATAATCATTAATGGAAATATAGCCGACCACGGTGTTGCGATAATGTCGGTACGTGAGGGTCTGGAATTCGAATCAGATATCATTAGCGATACAGCTCCTTTGAACGATTTGGTTGAAAAAATGTTATCCACCTCAAAAAATATACACGTCTTGCGCGACCCGACGAGAGGAGGACTTGCAACTACACTTAATGAGATTGTAAACGATTCGAACCTTGGTATTAAAATAGATGAAACAAAGATTCCAATCTCGAAAGCGGTCAAATCTGCTTGTGAGATTTTAGGATTGGATCCGCTTTATGTTGCTAACGAAGGTAAGTTGGTTGTATTCGTTGATGAAGATAATGCTGAAAAAGTTTTACAAGTTATGAAGTCGCACCCGCTTGGTAAAGATTCTGTTATTATCGGCGAGGTTGTAGAAGAACCACGCAAGCGAGTGATGATGAAAACATCCATCGGAAGTACAAGGATTGTAGATATGATTTCAGGCGAGCAATTGCCGAGGATTTGTTGAGATTTTATCAAAAATGTATTTTTATTAGCAATTCTCCTAAAATTAAACTATATTATTACGGCTTCGTATGACTGAAGCTGCACAAGGGTAGATAGTTATCGTAATAATGTTAATCAAACTATAAATTTTTTGATAATTGTTTAAGATTTTGACTGCAAGAGGCGGATTCGAACGTCCAATTCCTACCGCAGGCGAGAATGGTTACCGAATTGCTACCTTATGCTTAATTAAAAATTATAATATTATCAGAGGATAAAATGCCATTTCAGGCATTAGGTTTACACGAAAAGGTCGTCAGTGGAATACTAGCGACCGGTTACACAGCACCAACAGAAATTCAATCATCAGCGATCCCGCTAGCGTTAAAAGGCAAAGATATCATCGGTATCGCACAAACGGGCACGGGTAAAACTGCAGCATTCATCCTACCGATACTGAATCGCTTAGTTGTATCTGGAAGAAGAGCACACACAAAACACCGTCCCCGAGCGCTAACGTTAACTCCGACTCGTGAACTAGCAATCCAAGTCGATGAATTCGCCCGAGAGTATGGCCGGTTTACAGGTTTACTGAGCATAGCCGTTTATGGGGGTGTTGATATAAAGAAGCAGATTAAAGCGCTTAAAAAAGGAGTCGATTTAATCGCCGCAACACCTGGTCGGTTACTCGACCATATCAACCAGAAAAATATTGATCTTTCGGAAATCGAAGTTTTCGTTATAGATGAAGCAGACCGGATGTTCGATATGGGATTTATCGATGACGTTATGAGAATAATAAGACTCCTACCACTCGAAAGGCAGACGTTTTTATTCTCTGCTACATTTTCTGAAGAAGTGCAAATACTAACAGAAGGAATTCAACAAAATCCCAAAATGATAACTGTAGGCAAACAACAAACACCAGTAGAGAGTATAACACAGCATGTTTTTCCGATTCAGCAGGATAGAAAATTAGATCTGCTGATGCATATATTAAATGAAGAAAAATTAGACCGCGTTCTTGTATTCTCACGCACTAAGCACGGAGCCGATAAAATTTCCAGGCGTCTTGAGAGAGGTGGCATAAAATCGATAGCGATTCACGCAAACCGGACGCAAAGTCAAAGAGAAAAAGCATTGTCTGGTTTTAAAAATGGTAGATTCAACGTCCTGGTTGCAACCGATGTTGCGGCAAGGGGAATCGATGTTGAGGCAATTTCTCACGTCATTAATTTTGACGTACCTCGATTTGCCGAAGATTACATTCACCGTATAGGCAGAACGGGAAGAGCAACTGCTTCTGGAGATGCATTTACTTTTGTATCAGGAGATGAGGAAAAATTTCTGAGTCGGATAGAAAAATTTATAGATATCAAGTTAGAGCGTAAGAGATATCCTACATTCAATTACAAACAAAAATTAGCACCGCCTAAAGAGAATAAAGAAAGAAAAAGTCAAAAAGGAAAAGATACACGATTTGATATTCAACCCCGGACCCAACGTCATAAGTTTGAGCATAAACCGAAACCTGTGCACAAGGATGTTAGCAAAGTGGATATGAATAAAGAAGAATTTGCCGGAGAAGGTCAAAATGTTTTTCTAACAAAGGATTCGAATATACTTAAGGAGGAAGTACATACTTCATCGTTGCGGGTATATAAAGAACAAGAAAAGAAACAAAAACATTTTCGTTCAGCTTTTTGGAACAAGAAACAAAAAGGAACAACGAATGAATTTAAAAATACAAGACGCGACGGTAAACCTCCAAAACGAAAATGGTGGCAAAAGAAGAAAAGTCGGTAAATTAATCTTGTACTCACGTTTCTGAAAAAAACAGATTGCGACTTTTGAAATATAAATTGAGCAATCTGTTATTCCATCCCGACTTTTATCGAGATCGGAATTTATTTAAATTTTAGACGCTAAATTTGACTTCTAGATTAAATTCGGTGAAACATAGGTGGTCCCCACAGAATGCACCGAATTGCTCGACATTCAACCGATAAGATTATGAACAGCTTGCGGTGTAATTGAAATATTAGATATACCAAAAAGGGATCGGGATAAATGGTCTGAACAAAATATCGGAACACGTAGGGTAGAATTGTTATTTTTGCAGGTAGATGCAAAAATTTTTATAGCTTCATCCTTTCTGACAGTAGAAGGGGGATGGTATGCAATAATAAAACTTTTGGATATTTGGTCTGATAGTGTGTGAGCTGAATTATTTCTACAAAATTCAAATATTCGTCATCGACCTGGTTATTACTATGGTTTTGGAAACAGGATACCCCATTTTTAAGGATATAACAAAACTTTGAAATCGTTTAAAACGGTTTGGAAGCTACGATATCTCAAATCTAATTTATAAATAAACATCTTTATCATTACTGCTCTTTCTCAAATGTTTGATTGCGGTCACACGCGATCAGACATCTTGAGTAATATCACATTCATCAACCGTACTTTTAGTTATTATGTATCAAAATTAATTTATTCGATTATCATAAATAGGAAATTATATGTATAGAGAGCAAAGGATAGCTAAAATATCCGATAATTTGGAGGAAACTAGAGAAGTTGTAAATACCACATTAGTTTTTGAACTTGAAGAGAAAAATGAAAATAAAAAAATAGAGACAATTCCCACAGGTACATTTTTTAGCGAATTGATAAATAAAAAAATTGAAGAAGGAATTAATTTTGGGAATATTCAGTCGCAGGAAGAGGGTAATGATTCTGACATCTCAGGTATCTCAATAGAAAAATTAAAAAAAGAATTACCAGATGGTGTTGAAGTCAAATTAACGAGCGAGAATGCCCAGATCGGGTTTTCAAAAATTTTCAATAAAAAAGTTCCGGTTCCACGATTCATTGATCTACTTTTGAAACATAAAGTTGTAAATATGGAAATGGTTGCTCGAGCAATTGAGATACACAATAATGATGAACAAAAACGGCGGTTGTTAGATATTTTAACTGAAGATTTAGCTGTTGATCGTGATGTAATCTTCAAATATGTTGCACAGCACTATTCTTTTGAAACTGTAAGCGCAGCATCTGTTTTTGGGAACAAGGATAAACTTCGATTCATTAAAAAGGAATTGCAATCGTTGCACCCCTTTTATTATGAGTTAGCTGTCCGTAGAAAAATTCTCCCTTTCGAATTGTACACGAATGGAGTAGATAAGCTAATTGTAATTACTCCTGATCCGACCCACCCTGATGTTTCGAAAGTTGCGAAAGCTTTTAAATATCGGAGAGCGGAAATTAAATATATCTCGCTCGGTGAATTCAATGAGTTGTGGAGGCAATTGGCATTCGATCAAGGTATGAAATCTGCGGGGCTAGATTTCGGCGACGAGTTTATGGAAGTTTCAAAAATGGAATACGAGAGCGAACTTGAACGCTCAATCGATGAATCCGTAGGACACGGTAAACTTGCTGAGCTCGTAGAAAGTATAATGGTCGATGGAGTTCGTACAGGAGCAAGCGATATTCACGTTGTTCCACGAGCTGCATTACGCACAGAGTTTCATTTCAGAATTGATGGCAAATTAACGCTTTGGAGTACAGTGTCGGATGTACGTGCTGAGGGAATTTTAGCAGTTGTGAAAGACCGCGCAAAAAATTTAGACCGATTCGAAAAATTTCTTTCGCAAGACGGATTCGCTCAAAGAACTGTAGATGATCAGGTAGTTCGATTCAGGTTTTCTACGATGCCTATTTATGGGGGAGACCTGAAAAATAAATTAGAATCTATCGTAATTCGGGTTTTGCGTGGGGGCGACGTTATTGCAGGTTTAGATTCATTAGGAATGGATAAACACACCTCAGATAATTTCAATAAATCAATTCGAAAAACTCAAGGAATGATCGTTATCACTGGCCCCACAGGGAGTGGAAAAAGTACAACTCAGTTATCAGCACTTAAAATGATAATCGATCCGTCGTTGAATATTGTTACCATAGAAGATCCTGTTGAATATTTAATAGACGGTTGCCGACAGGTTAAGCTGAATCATAAGCTCGATTTTGAAAGTGCACTGCGTGGATTATTGCGTCATGATCCGGATGTTGTGATGGTCGGTGAAATGCGCGACAAAGTGTCTGCAGATATTGCAGTAAAATTGGCAAATACAGGGCACTTGGTTTTTTCAACTCTTCATACAAACGATTCCATAAGCGCCATAACACGTTTATATAATATGGGTATTGAACCCTTCTTGCTGGCTTACACTATTAATGTGATCATTGCTCAACGCTTACTTAGAAAATTATGTGAAAGGTGTAAAATTATCGATGATGATATAAATTTTGAATTACTATCCGATTTGGGCATTGAAGAAAAAATTATTAAGCAAACAAAGTTTTATAAACCTGTTGGATGTATTCGTTGTCTCAAAGGATATCGTGGTAGAACAGGTGTCTTCGAAGCTTTAAAAATGTCAAAAGAGATGCGGCAATTAATTTTAAAGTCAAAAGATATGATTGATGAAGATGCTCTACGACAATTAGCGCTTAAAAACGGAATGATCACACTCAAGCAAGCTGCAATAAATTTAGCTATATCAGGTGTTACCTCTTTACAGGAAATTACAGGAATAGCGATGGAAGATTAAAAAAAATAATACGGTTCCTCTACCGTATTAATAACAACAATAACCAATAAAACATACCTCCGAGCCCGGGTATCCTCTTCCCGGGCTTTAATTTTTGTATCCTTTAAAAAAATTTTTAATCTCCACAATTTGTTTTATATTGATCAATAATATAAATGCGGTTACATATAACAATTTGCGATACTGTTTAGAGCGCCGGTTTTCATCTCTTTGTTTATCGTATTACCACCGATATGAAGTTGGAGAATTGAGTGTGTGGTATTATTTTCGTTCAAATCTATTTTTAATTCTATTTTCTGGTATTGTTAAAAATCGGAGCGTTTGTTTTTTCTCTGATAAATCATTCTTTGAAACTATTAACACAACTATATTGTTTTCATAAAAACATTATGCGTAAATCAATATATTATATTGTGATGTTATTTTTTTCTTTTGAGTAGCATTACAATTTGTCAACAAAATCATTATGAAAAAGTAAAGAAGGATAAATTTGTCTTGAAAAATAAGGAATTAGAAATAGCAACATTTGGCGCCGGTTGTTTTTGGTGTGTTGAAACTGTTTTTCAACTATTAAACGGTGTCGTGTTGGTCGAATCAGGTTATTCGGGAGGCGTAATTAAAAACCCGACTTACAATGATGTATGCGGAGGCAAAACAGGCCATGCTGAAGTAATTCAAATTTTGTACGATCCACAAAAGATTTCGTATGACGAATTGTTAGAAGTGTTCTGGAAATCGCACGACCCGACAACTTTGAACCGGCAAGGTAGCGATGTCGGTACCCAATATCGCTCAGTAATTTTTTATAACAATGAGAAACAAAAAAAATTGGCAGAAGGATACAAAAATAAGTTAGATGCTGCCGGCGCTTTCGATAATCCAATTGTAACTGAAATCTCTTCCCTCAAGGATTTTTATAAAGCTGAAGATTATCACCAGAATTATTACAATAAAAATTTGAATGAACCGTATTGCAAATTAATAATACATCCGAAACTCGAAAAGTTTATGAAGGTTTTCAAATCAAAATTAAAAATTCAAAAATAAAAATAATATGAATCAAATAATTAATATTACAACAATTTTTATCTTTTTCTCCTTCACGATTTTGGGCTGTGCAACTTATCAACCGCTTGAGACAGTCGAAAATGTTGACATAAACAAATATATGGGCAAGTGGTATGAAATTGCATCGTTTCCTCAAAGTTTTCAGAAAGGATGCAACTGCACGACTGCTGAATATGAATTAACAAATCAAGATTATGTAAAGGTAATTAATAGCTGTAGGA
>JBBINX010000008.1:0-48015 GCA_037443685.1 Ignavibacteriales bacterium | reverse complement strand
TCTTGCGAATAGCTAAACGAAGAAACGATAAATAATATTAGAATTGTAAAACTAAAAAATCTGGCATGTTTCATTTGAATATCCTTTGTTTTTATTATAAACTACTTAAGATTTTCTAAATCCGCAAGGTCTTGATGTCTTCCAACAGCTTTTTTATTTTTCTTCAAATTTTCTAGCTAATAAATTTAATTTTTATACCTTCGGTTTTTGTTTTTTCTTGCTTTGCTCATCTTGTTTGTTGAATTTAAAGTAGAAAAGTTTTGGTTTTAATTTAGCAAAATTTGAAGGAAAAACAAACTTGATGCTTCGTTTAGGTAGCATCCATTTTTCTGGGGTAGTCAAGTCACTGCAAGCAGAGGCGCTTGTAAAGTACGTGTAATAATAAATGGGTTCACACGCTTTCGATTTCTTCAAAAAGTTTGTATATTTCTTCATCAATTCATACGATAACAAAAATAAATGCAAAAAGAATTTGAGAACAAAACATTTTTAATTACGGGTGCATCGAGCGGAATAGGTAAAGCCGTCGCAAAGATGGCTGTCGAAAAGGGAGCTAACGTTGCAATAATCGCTCGAAGACTGAGCGAATTAAAAACACTCGCTGCAGAAACCAATCGCGAAAAAGTCGAATTAATTCCTGCCGACATCACAATAGAAGCCGACCGTAATTTAATTATCGAAAAAACTGTAAAACGTTTCGGTGGAATAGATGTGTTAGTAAATGCAGCCGGTGTAATAGGAACGGGAAACATAGAAAATACCACACTCAGTCAGTGGGATTATATGATGGATGTAAATCTGAGGTCACCGTTCCGCTTAATACAACTTGCATTACCATACCTGATTGAAAGAAAAGGAAATATAGTCAATATTTCTAGCATAACAGGTGTGCGAGCATTTCCAAATGTACTCGCTTATTGTGTAAGTAAAGCGGGTATCGATCAGATGACTCATTGTGCGTCGCTTGAGCTGGCACAAAAAGGTGTTAGGGTAAACTCAATCAACCCCGGCGTCGTTGTTACAAATTTACATCGTGCGGGCGGGATGGAAGAAACAGTTTACAAGTCATTCTTAGAACACAGTAAAACGACTCACCCCCTCGGAAGAGTTGGAAATTCTGAAGAAGTGGCTGAACTAATACTATTTTTGGCGTCTGAAAAAGCTGGCTGGATAACAGGAGTAAGTTATAGCATAGATGGCGGACGTGCACAAACCTGTGCTAGATAAAAGGAATAATTATGAAAAAAAGTAACTCAAAAAAAATATCTATTGCAACTCGCGCTATTCACGGAAAACATTTAAGCGCTTTTACCGGACCGGTAGCATTCCCTATTTATCAGACGAGCACATACCGTTTTGAAAACTCAAAACAAGCAATTAGGTATGCCGAGGGGGACGAATCAGTGTATGTATATACAAGATATCACAACCCTACAGTAAAAGAAGTAGAAGAGAAAATTGCACTAATGGAAGGGGGGGAATCTGCTTTACTCTTTTCTTCGGGAATGGCGGCAATAAGCAGTACAATACTTTCGTTATGCAATTCGGGTGATGAGATTGTAAGCACACCAGCGCTTTATGGCGGAACGTATAGGTTATTCCGCGATATTTTTCCGAGATACAACATTAACCTGAAGTATGTTGATTCAAAATCGTTAGAGGATTTACAGTATCTGATAACCCCCAAGACTAAAGTGGTTTATTTCGAGACTCCAACAAATCCGACCCTGGAAATTATCGATATTAAAAAATTAGTCAGATATGTGAGGAAAATCGATAAAGAATTCGGCACTAAAACAACTATTATTATCGATAATACGTTTGCAACAATACTAAACCAAAATCCTTTTAAATATGGTGTGGATGTAATAATAGAAAGCGTGACTAAATATTTAGGTGGTCATGCCGATTTAGTCGGAGGTGTAGTTGTAGGCGAGAAACAGTTAATTAGACAAGTTAAAAAAGCAGCGGTTCAACTAGGTGGATGTGCGGATCCGTTTGCCGCGTTCTTAATTGAGAGGAGTCTAAAAACTTTTGAACTTCGGGTCAATCGCCAAAACGAAAACGCAATGGCTTTAGCAAAAGAATTATCAAAGCACAAAAAGATTTTAAGAGTAATTTATCCAGGACTTTCTTCGCATCCACAGCATTCGATTGCAAAGAAGCAGATGAAAAACTTTGGAGGGATTGTTACTATCGAAGTTAAAGGGGGTGTTAAAGCAGCAGTTAAAGTGTGCGATAATTTGAAGGTTGCAATTAATGCTATGTCGCTGGGTGGTGTTGAAACACTAGTGAGCATTCCTCAATATTCCTCACATATAAAAATGTCGAAGAAGGAACTTGTCTTGCACGGTATAACACCGGGCATGATACGGATTTCCGTAGGTATTGAGGCGATAGAAGATATAATCGAAGATTTTAAACAAGTGATAGACACGATCTGATGTCGGAGAAAAAAGTTACACAAAAAGTATTGCCAATTAAGTCTGCCGAAAAGCTTACCAAAATTCCTAAGGAAAGGAGTGATTCACGCAAAGAAGACATTCGCTTAATTAACCAAGCTCTGCGAGGTAACCAGTCTGCTTATCAATCATTAATGAAAAAATACAAAACAACAATTTCTCATCTGCTTTCCAGAATCATACAAGACCCAGACGAGATTCAGGATGTTGTTCAAGAAGTATTTATTAACACATTCAAGTCGTTAAAAAGTTATAAGAAAGAATATTCTTTTTTTTCGTGGATATACAAAATAGCATTGAATAAAGGGATAGATTATCTGCGTAAGAAAAAATTTCAAACTATCTCCATAGATAAACCTATTGATACAAACGACAGTAATTACCATTATGAGATTCCGGATTCAAGTTACGAGCCGGATAAGTATATAATTGCCGCACAGCGATCTGCCCTAATAGAGGAAGCAATTAATATGCTGCCGTTAAAGTATAAAAAGGTAATAATTATGCGACATCAGGAAGAAAAGGAATATTCAGAGATCGCCGAAGAGTTAAAGTTGCCCATAGGAACTGTAAAAGTGCATATTTTCAGAGCGAGGGAGCTATTGAATAAGTATTTAAAAAATAAAATCTGCCATTATTAACCGTAACTTATATATATATAATACGTAAAAGAGGAAGAAAACCTTACATTTATGATTCGAAATAAGTTCAAATATTTATCGGTATTAACACTTATCAGCCTGTCTTTTGCAGTTCAGACATTTTCTTTTTTCCCTGAAGATAAAAAATATTATAAAGATATACCGATTACAACCGAACGCGAACTGAAGATTAATATCGAATTCGCTTTAGGAAAACTTACTATCGGAAGAACTGATTCGAAAAGTATTTTAGAATTCGAGATAATTAAAGACTCAGAGACGGGCGATCCGACAGAAAAGATCGATTATAAAGTTAGAGATGGTATCGGATATTTAAAGTTAACGGGTTATTCGAAGTCGCAAAAAGGTAAACATTTCAACTTTAGCAGTCTTGACGGAGAAAATTGGAAGATATATTTTACTCGCGACGTACCGATTTCGTTTGACATTGAATTAGGTGCTGGAAAAGGTCATTTTGATTTTACAGCATTAAAGGTGAAGGATCTGAACATTTCAACAGGAGCAAGTTCGGTAACTATGAAATTTGATGAAATGAATAAAAATACTATCGAAAATCTGCACATTGAGTCTGGAGTAAGTAAGTTCAAAGCATATAATTTACTCAACGCAAACTTTAACAGTTTAAGCTTCAGCGGTGGAGTCGGTTCTTATGAGCTTGATTTTGGCGGTGAACTTAACAAAGAAATCGACGTTGATATAGAAGTTGGACTCGGTTCATTATCTGTTTTAATACCTAATTACGTCGGGACAAAAGTTTTATACGAAAAAAATTGGATATCGAATATTGAATTGGACAGAAGTTTTTCTGAGGAGGGCAAGCACGAATACACGACAAGTAATTATTATAACAATAAAGGGAAGATGAACATAAAAATTGAAGCGGGTATCGGTAGCGTAAAAATAAAACGTATAAAATAAAATTTTTCGAATGCGGCTTTTATAGAATTAGAAAACTATAACAACTATAAAAAGAAATTTTCCGAAATCGCTTATTTTTTTAAGGCGGCAAAAACCTAACCATCGCTCGTTTACAGAAAATATTTCCAATTAATTTTGTTAAATTAAATTATCTTCTTGCCTCGAGAATTCTATAAATATTTCGTGGTGAATTGGTCATAACACCGTCAACCTCAAATTTAATCATTCTTTCGAGGTCATGATAATCATTTACAGTATAAACAAAAATTGCGAGGTTGTTTTCGTGAGCATCTTTTACCATGTTTTCACGTAAATAATTTTTACTGATTATAAATGCATTGGCATTGTATTTAGATGTTAATATCGCGGGCTTTTTACCAAAATGGATGACCGGACTGTAAATTATACCTGTCATAATAGTCGGGTCTAACGACTTTACTTTTTTAATCAGCGAATGCTGGAATGAAGAGATTAGAACTCTTTTCTGTATCCGGAAAGATTGAATCAAAGCGATACACTTCTCAACAATAATATCTTGCCGCTTAGTTAACGGTTTGATTTCAATATTAATACCGATGTTGTGATTGGTTAGTTTGATCATTTGTGAAAGTGTAAGAATCTTTTCATCAGAAAATTTTGGATGAAACCAAGAACCGTTATCAAAAGTTTGCAAATCTTTCAAACAATAGTCGGATATTTTCCCGCGTCCGTTTGTCGTACGTTCGAGTCGGGAATCGTGAATAACGACAACCTCGTTATCGCGTGTCAGTCGGACGTCTACTTCTATAGCATGCGATTTATCTTCGATTGCTTTTTTAAAAGCCGCCATAGTATTCTCAGGGGCCGCAGTCGAAGCGCCACGATGTGCAATAATTAATGGTTTTTTAAATATTTTTTGCCAAGAGAACAATTTTACCTCTCTAATATCAAAAATATTTTTTTATTTACTTCTTCGGCGCTACCCATTCCGTCAACAACGTGTAATTTTCCAATATTTTCATAATATGAACGGACGGGCTCAGTAGATTTTTTATAAACTTGTAAGCGTGAAAGAATCGTCGACGGTTTGTCGTCGTCGCGCTGAATTAAAACTCCACTACATTCAGAACAAATCCTGTCATTTTCTACGTTATTTGCAATGCCGTAAATCTTGCCGCAATTCAGACAGCTATATCTGTTGCTTAAACGTTTTATTATTTCATCTTCATTCACATCGAGATAAATTACGGCATCGAGATTTAAACTCAATTGTTCAAATAATTTCTCTAATGCTCTCGCTTGTGCTCTTGTTCTTGGAAAGCCATCGAGTATAAAACCATTTTTGCAGGAATTCGAACTCAATACTCTTTTAATAATCTCTATCATGATACCGTCGGGTACAAGCTGTCCAGCTTCCAAAATATTTTTTGCTTTTTTACCCAACTCTGTTTGTTCTCCGATTTCCACACGTAAAATATCTCCGGTGGAAATATGCCTCAATTTGTATTTTTCGGCAATCAATTTTGCCTGTGTTCCTTTTCCTACACCGGGCGGTCCGAAAAGTATTATTTGCATAAAATATATATCCTCTTAATGTTTAAATACAATTTTGGGCAATTTGGGTTTTTGTTCACCTTTTACTACTAATTGACCACAAGCTGCAGCTATGTCTTTGCCAGCGCTGCTTCGGATAAAAACAGATATGTGGTTCCTTCGCAATGCGTTTGCAAATTTTTCGGTATCATTAACTGAAGCAGGAGATAATTTTAAAAAAAGTCCTATTGGATTTGAAAAATCAATTCGGTGGAATGGAATTATATTAATCTTGCAAGGAACGGATTTAGCTAATTTGATTAGATCTTTTACGTCCTTGACGCTGTCATTAGTTCCTGCAAAAAGTATATATTCAAAAGTTACACGCATTTTTGTTTTTTGATAGTAATACTGTATTGCCTCTAAAAGTTTTTGCACGTTGTATTTTTTATTCAATGGCATCAGTGCTGTTCGAACATTATCATTCAAACTGTGGAGCGAGACAGCTAATTTTACTTTTTTCTTTTCGTCTGCCATTCGTTTTATACCGTCAACCCAGCCGCTGGTCGATAATGTTATTCTTCGCGAGGCTATATTCATTCCTGTAGAGAAAATGTTTATTGAATTCATCACGTTCTCGTAATTAAGAAGTGGTTCACCCATTCCCATAAAAACAATATTCGTTATCTTCTTACCTATGATTTTCTTTATCTGTAAGTATTGATCTAAAATTTCGCCCGAGGTTAAATTTCTGAAAAACCCCATTGTGCCGCTTGCACAAAAAATACAGTGGAGCGGACAGCCAACTTGTGTAGAAACACACAAGGTCAGTCTTTTTTGTTCGTCTTCATCTTCTGAGGAACTATTTTCAAAGGCAGTCCTGGGCGGAATTAAAACACTTTCAATTTTTTTTCCGTCACTTAGCTCGAACAGAAACTTTGTCGTGTTGTCGTTGCTCGAACGTTGAAACGTGAGCAGATTTATAGAATCGATCGAAGCGGCTTCTTTCAGCTTATTGCGCAGCGACTTCGACACCGTTGTCATCTGTTCAAAAGTTTCCACATCTTTGTTATACAACCAATAAAAAAGTTGTCTGCCACGATATTTTTTTTCATCTATTGATAAGGCAAATGCTTCAAGATCTTTTAATGATAGTCCTTTTAGATTAATTCGTTCCATGAATTCCAGTAAAAGTTAACAAAATAAGTGTAGTGTTGCAAGTTAAATGAGTAAACAATTATTTTATTGAATTGAGAATAAGTTTACCACTTGCGGACGTCTTCACCCAATAACCACGTCCCGGTTTAATTGTATCGGCAATTGTATATGTACCTTCGTAAGCATAATAATCGGATATAACTATATTGGGAGGATGGGATTTTATAGAAGCGATTCCTATAGGATTCGTTATTGAGCCAATCATATTCCATCCAATCCTTACGGTAATACTATCAGTGAGACGCGGGGAGCCGTATAATTCGACAACTTGATTTGATGGAAATTTTAACCAATAACCTGCACCGTTTGAAATTGTGTCTTTGATTATATAGCCGCTATCGGTAAATGTGAATGCCTCCGAAGTAGCCGATGGGAAAAGATTTTCTTTGAGATTGTTAATAACACTCGCAGGGAGCGATATTAGATTCCACCCCTGTGAAATTGTGATCGGATGGGTGTATGCATATTTTAATATCATTCCATTTGTACCGAACATAAATCCATTTCTATGATCAGTGAAGACTACGTCGTAAACCGTCGAACTATCGGGCGTGTAAACATCCCGCCATGTTTGACCAGCATCTGTTGTAACCATATATGAACCTGAAAAACCGAGAGTTACGAACCCTTCTGATTGGGTTCTAAATGACACACCCCGCCCTTCACCGTAGATATTAATAAAGCTATAATCCCAGGTTACACCCCCGTCTGTAGTGTGGACGACAGCTGCACCGAAATCAAAATCACCTCCGACGCACATAATATTAAGAGAATCAAAATAGTGGATATCGTACAGCGGTTCGGAACCTAATTGTGTAAACGACCACGATTCCCCCCCATTTGTAGTGCGCCATACTACTGCCCCTATATCACGCAATCCTCCAACAGCGTATCCATAGAGTTGCGAAAAAAATTTTATTCTCCGAATCGGAAAGCGTGGGAAAATTGGTGAATCAACTCTCGCATCGAACCAATTTTCGCCACCATCAACAGTGCCTACTATTTTCCCCGATTGACCACACATCCAACCGTTTAGGGAATCCAGAAAGACAATTGAGAAAAAAAAAGTTTCGGGTTCGGGAAACATCGCATTTATCCAAGCATTACCACCATCGGTGGTTTTTAGAATCATTGTCCCAAAGTCTTCCTTTTTGCCCGACGGTAGAACGTGCGCCAACACCCATCCTATACGGTTGTTCAACATATAAACATCTAAAATATTGTGTGTAACTTGCGAACTTTGTAAAACCCAACTTTGTCCTCCATCGGTCGTATGTAAAATTGTTCCTTCATCTCCAACCACCCAACCTTTAGAACTATCAATGAAAGCCGCTCTTTTCAAATTTTTTAAAGATGGCTTATTGAGTTGTACCCAATTAAATTGCGCCAATGCGGACAAGTTGAATATCGAAAAGAGAATAAGGGATATTTTGATATATTTTAAAAAATCCTTCATAGATTTTTTTTAAACTCAATTATAATTTAAAGAATTTTTTTGAAATATCCTTGTTCACCTACCTGCCTGTTTCATGATTTTTGCAATTCATTATAAAACTTTATATATTTTTACCGTTTATATATCAGAAATCTATCAAAGTTGATAAGTTCCTTAATTTGGAGTTATTTTATAATGCTAACTGACTTCGGTCGTGTTTTTTTATTCTTCATAATAGCCACGATATTTGTTGCAGGTGGTCTCGTAGTCGCTCGACTCATAAGGCCGCATCGCAGCTATTCCGATAAACTTTCTACTTATGAATGCGGGGAGGAGCCAATCGGCATACCCTGGGTTCAATACAATATCCGCTTTTATATCGTTGCTCTTATATTTCTCATCTTTGAAGTTGAAATCGTTTTTTTATTTCCTTGGGCTATCGTTTTTAAAAACTTGGGAATGTTTGCATTCATAGAAATGATTATTTTTCTGGTGATCCTCCTTGTTGGATATGCTTACGTTTGGAGAAAGGGAGACTTGGAGTGGGATAAGCCCGAACCGGAAATACCTATGATACAAAGTTTAAAAAGATTTATACCATAATCATAATAGAAAATTAAGAAAATGGGTCTATTAGATAAGCATTTTGAAGATAGAAATATTGTAATTACATCGGTTGATGGTTTGATGAATTGGGCAAGGTTATCTTCGCTTTGGTTTATGCAGTTCGGACTCGCTTGCTGTGCAATAGAGATGATGGCTGCCGGTGCATCGCATTATGACTTAGATAGATTCGGCGTTATGCCGCGTGCTACCCCACGCCAAGCTGATTTAATGATAGTTGCAGGAACGGTTACTATCAAAATGGCTTCTCGAATAAAGCGACTCTACGACCAAATGGCTGAACCACGTTACGTTATCTCGATGGGTAGCTGTTCTAACTGTGGCGGTCCGTATTGGGAACACGGTTATCACGTACTTAAAGGTGTGGATCGAGTTATTCCTGTTGATGTTTACATTCCCGGCTGTCCTCCGCGCCCCGAAGCTTTATTAGAAGGCATCATAAAACTACAAGAGAAGATCAGAAAACATAGTTTGGTAGAAGAATCCGGAGTCAAGAGTTCGAAGTCGTGAGTTTTGAATCGAATATCTTAAATTGAAAACAAATTTATGGTCGGCGAAGAAATATTAAATATATTAAAAGAAAAATTCGGAAAAGTAATTGTAAATTGGAAAGTAAAGGGTGTTTACAACCCTTATGCTAGAATAAAACCTGAGAATATCCGCGAAGTAGCATTCTTCTTAAGAGAAAATAGCCATTTACAATTCGATTATCTTATGTGTCTGAGTGGTGTAGACTTAGGAAAAGGGATGCTTGGAGTTGTTTATCATCTAAATTCAATTTCAAAGAAGCATAGGTTTACACTCAAAGTCGATGTTACGAGAGAAAATCCCAATGTGCCATCGGTTGAAATGGTTTGGAAAACAGCAAACTGGCATGAGCGAGAGGTGTATGATTTATTCGGTATAAATTTTTTAGACCACCCAGATTTAAGACGAATCCTCCTACCTGATGATTGGGATGGGTATCCACTTAGGAAGGATTATCAAGTTCAGGAATATTATAACGGAATTAAAGTTCCATATTGAGATATGGGAGAAATTATCGCTAATAATAAAAATACAAATTTACGCACAGAAGAAATGGTTGTTCAGATGGGGCCACAGCACCCATCAACACACGGCGTTCTAAGATTGGAAGTTACACTCGACGGTGAAATAGTTACAGATGTAAAACCACATATTGGATATCTACACCGTTGTTTCGAGAAACAGTGCGAAGCGATGTCTAATTACCAGCAGGTAATTCCTTATTTAGATAGATTGGATTATATTGCGGCAATTTCGATGGAATGGAGCTATGTATTAGCTGTTGAAAAATTGTTAAAGATACAGCTTCCTGAAAGAGTCGAATACATACGAGTAATCATGGCGGAACTTCAGCGGATTGCTTCGCACATAATTGCCATTGGAACATACGGTCTGGATATGGGGGCATTCACACCATTCCTTTTTTTAATGCGTGACCGTGAAATGATCCTCGACATCTTTGAACGTACTTGCGGTGCGCGCTTACTGTATAATTATTTCTGGATAGGGGGACTTTCACACGATGTTCCTCTCGATTTTATTGATAGAACTCGGCAATTTTGCAATAAATTTAAAAAAACAATCGTAGAAGTAAACAACTTACTATCTTACAACGAAATTTTTATAAAGCGGACTGCCAATGTTGGAGTGTTGCCTGCTGATGTAGCGATTAATTTTGCGACTTCTGGTCCCGTGCTTCGTGGTTCGGGCGTGAATTGGGATTTACGACGCGACGACCCCTATAGCATCTACGATAAATTTAACTGGGAAGTTCAAGTCGGTAAAGGTGAACGTGGGATTTTAGGTGATTGCTGGGATAGATATATGGTGCGCTGCCGGGAGATGGAACAAAGCGTGAAAATTATCGAGCAAGCACTGAACCAAATACCCGAAGGTGATGTTAAGTCTGCGATACCAAAACGCATTCGTCCGAATGTCGGTAAAATGTACGTTAGAACTGAAGCACCTCGCGGTGAACTTGGAATTTATTTATTAAGTGATGGTAGCACTTCACCGTATCGTGTCAAAGCTAGATCTTCTTGTTTTGTGAACCTATCTGTACTTCCGGAAATTTCTAAGGGCGCAATGTTCGCTGACCTTGTCGCAATAATCGGAAGTATTGATATAGTATTAGGTGAAATAGATAGATAAATGGATAAATTTTTAACTGACATATTAGGAAGCGAAATAGGTTCATATATTATAATTGCGATATTGCCACTTGTATTTATCGTCCCATACGCTTTGTTCGCGGTTTGGCTTGAAAGGAAAGTGTCAGCAAAAATGCAAGACCGACTTGGTCCGATGTACACTGGCGGTTGGCACGGATGGGCTCAGACGATTGCAGACATTATTAAACTATTACAGAAAGAAGACATCGTTCCGACTGTGGCTGATAAAAAACTTCATTTACTCGCTCCATTCATAGTTTTTGTCGGGTCTTATGCAGCTTTCGCAGCAATTCCTTTCAGCATCGAATATATAGGAAGCAACTTGAATTTAGGACTTTTCTATATTATTGCAGTTTCCTCATTAGTCGTCGTTGGGTTATTAATGGCTGGATGGGCATCTAACAACAAATGGTCGTTATTAGGAGCGATGCGTTCGGTTGCTCAAATCGTCAGTTATGAAATTCCAACAGCTCTTTCACTCCTCGCGGTGATCATGATAGCCGGCACTATGAACCTTCAAGAAATAAATCAAATGCAGACCGGTTGGTTCTGGAATTGGTTTATTTTCCAGAAGTTTCCTTTCGTTTTTTTAGCATTTATAATTTACTTTGTCGCATCGCTTGCAGAAGTCAATCGAACGCCGTTCGATATTCCAGAAGCAGAATCTGAGCTTGTTGCAGGTTATCATACTGAATACACAGGAATGAAATTCGCAATGTTCTTCTTGGCTGAATACGCGAACATGTTTGCTGTCTCGGCTATCGCTTCCGCAGTTTTCTTAGGCGGATGGAATAGTCCGTTTGGTGATTTTATGAGCGGACAATTTTGGGGTGTTTTCTGGTTCGTTGCTAAGGGGATATTTTTTATTTTTATTCAAATGTGGTTGCGCTGGACTCTTCCGCGTTTGCGCGTTGACCAGTTGATGTATGTATCGTGGAAAGTTCTAACGCCTTGGGCATTTGTTTGTATTTTTGGAATTGGACTATGGCTTGTGTTATAAAAAAAATAATTTCCAATATTGAACAACCAATGATGGATTATGAATGTTAGTGTTAGAAATTATGATTAGGAAGATTGTCATTGATATTGTTGAGCCATTGCATAATACATGAGCAGGAAATCAATTAGCAGGACAGTTGATTCACTTTGGAACATTACCTGCTTTAAATTTTGGGGAAGTTGACGGTGCTGAATCCCTAAAAAGATTTTATACATAAATTAAAAATCGTTATCAAAGAACTTAGAGAGACTAGGATTTGCCTGAGAATAATCGATTGCAAACCTTTTGTTTTGGAAAAAGGAAAATTAACGACTATCATAAATAAATATAGTTAACTTATAGCAATTTTTTATAAGAGTATTCTAAAAACAAAGAATAATGGCAAAAAATAATAAATTGGAGATTCATAATTCAGTGTCCATTATTTATCATTTGTTTCAGATATGAAAAAGTACTTTGTAGATATATTTAAATCAATTTGGACTGTGCTAATCGGTATGCGCATTACCTTCATGCATATGTTTATTCCAGCAGTTACGATACAGTATCCAACTGTTAAACTAGCTTTGCCAGAAAGGGCAAGAAACCGTTTGTATGTTAATATGGACGATTGCATCGGATGTCTGCAATGCTCAAATGCCTGTCCTGTAAACTGTATTGATGTAGAAACTGTCAAATCTCTTCCAAGTGAAGACCTTGGAACTACATCAACGGGTCAGATAAAAAAGTTGTACGTAACGACCTTCACGATCGATATCGGCAAGTGCTGCTACTGTGGACTATGTGTACCGCCGTGTCCAACCGAATGCATAAAGATGACTGATACGTATGAATTTTCGGAATTTAATCGAAAAGATTTAATATATAATTTCAGCACGATGACAGCGGATGAAATCAGCATAGTAAAAGCTAAATCCGCTGCTGCTACCACAGTCCCGAAACCGGCCGCTCCACTGTCACCCAGCACTGTAACAAAAACAGAAAACAAATAAAGATATGAGCTTGATAGACATTACATTTTATTTCTTCGCTATCGTTGTAGTCCTTTCGGCTGCGATAGTTGTATTTTCACGTAACATTATATACTCAGCTTTCGCTCTATTGTTCACTTTTTTTGGTATAGCTGGATTCTATGTTCTTTTAAGCGCCGATTTTTTAGCAGTAACTCAACTACTGATTTATGTGGGTGGTATCCTGGTTCTTATGTTGTTTGGCGTTATGCTTACTAACAAAGTGATTAGAGTTGAAATTAAAACAGGAACGCTTTCAGTTTTACCAGCTTCTATTATTGTTGCAGCAATAGCGGGAACGATAATAGGAATTTTTACAATTACTGATTGGAAAACAGGGGACTTGCCTCACGATATCAATACAACAACCACAATAATCGGCAACAATTTTATGACTACCTGGGTCTTGCCGTTCGAAATAGCATCAGTCATACTCTTAGTAGCGCTGCTCGGTGCGGCAATCATTGCTCGCCCCGAAAAGTTTGGGCCTTATCGTGAAAAATCGGAGCTTTTTAAACATAAAAAAGAACCTGAACAAACTAAAAAGGCACACTAATGTTTCAAGTAGGATTAACACATTATTTAGTTATAAGCGGAATTTTATTCTCGCTCGGCATCTTCGGTGTGGTTACGCGGAAAAACGCAATTCTCGTTTTAATGGGAATCGAGCTAATCCTCAACGCTGCAAATATTAATTTTATCGCTTTCTCACGTTACGGTGGTATGAATTTAGATGGCCAGATGGCAGCGATATTTGTTATCATACTTGCTGCAGCCGAAGTCGCAATCGCTTTAGCTATCGTCCTGAACATCTACAAAAATTTCCAAACTGTTAATGTCGATGAAATAAATAAGATGAAAGAATGATGACACAAGAATTATTGATAACATTAACAATAGCGATACTGCTAATACCGTTAGCTTCATTTACACTTTTAATATTTTTTGGTAAACGACTACCTCGCGGCGGCGATGCAATTGCAACTACTTTATTGTTCAGCGTGCTGGCGATGTCGCTTGTAGTGATGGTTACAAAATTAGTTTCCTTCCCGAATGAAGTTATTCAACTGTCGTTTAAATGGATTAGTTTCGGTAATGTTCCGTTCATCGGTCCACTCGATATCACACTCGGGTTGATAATCGATAACTTATCCACGATTATGATGGTTGTGGTAGCTATTGTAAGCTCTTTAGTCCATCTGTTCTCTATCGGTTATATGAAGGATGATATTCGCTACTCGCGCTATTTTGCATTTCTCGGTTTCTTTACTTTCTCTATGCTGGTTATCGTCATCACAAATAACCTCTTTGCAATGTATGTCGGTTGGGAATTAGTCGGTATAAGCTCTTATCTCCTAATCGGGCATTGGTACGAAAAGAAAACCGCATCTGATGCTGCGATAAAAGCTTTCATCGTAAATCGAGTCGGAGACTTAGGTATGTTTGCAGGAGTGATGATAATTTTCTTAACCTTTCGCACCTTTTCGTTCGATGTTATTTTTGCCGCTATCAGTTCTGGTACAATTCCGATGGGGAGTGAAACATGGTTAACAGTAGCAGGTATTCTTATCTTCTGTGGAGCAATTGGTAAGTCAGCTCAATTCCCGCTGCACGTGTGGCTGCCCGACGCGATGGAAGGTCCGACACCTGTGAGCGCATTGATCCACGCAGCGACTATGGTTGCCGCCGGTGTTTATTTGGTCGCGCGCGTATTCGTAATGTTTACAGCCGATGCTCTAATCTTCATCGCTTATATAGGCGCTATTACAGCATTCATTGCCGCAACAATTGCCATCACACAAAACGATATCAAAAAAGTTTTGGCTTATTCTACTATTTCACAGCTTGGTTACATGATATTGGGACTTGGTGTTGGAGCTTATACAGCTGGATTTTTCCACCTTGTTACACACGCAATGTTTAAGGCAGGATTGTTCTTAGGTTCCGGTTCAGTTATCTACGCGATGCATCATGCGATGCATCATTTAAACGACCACGAAACCGACGCACAAGATATTCGAAATATGGGCGGTCTGCGTAAAAAGATGCCTATCACGTTTTGGACTTTCATCATTTATACTCTGGCAATTTCAGGTGTACCATTGACTTCCGGATTTTTAAGTAAGGATTCGATTTTAGCTGGCACTATGGCTTTTGGCGGACTGACCGGTCATTATTTCGTTCCTATTATTGGATTTTTTGTCGCTGGTTTAACTGCATTCTATATGTTCCGCCTTGTTATACTAACTTTTTTTGGTAAACACAAAGATATTTCCCGATTCAGTCATATCCACGAGTCTCCAGCAGTGATGACGATACCTCTTGTAATGTTTGCAGTTCTTTCATTTTTTGGATTCTATTCGTTCAACCCAATTGATGCAACTTCTGGGTGGATTTACAAAGTTCTTCCTCGTCCAGAATCGGTTGTGCCTGCCGTAGTACAGGCGACAAGTATTGGAACTTTAGGAGAAGCAGTTAATCAGGCTCATTATCCGGCAATGGCTTTATCGCTCATCGTTGCAGGACTTGGAATTTTATTAGCATTTTTAACTTATTACTGGAAGAAAATTAACGCTGATACTGTTGCGAACCGCTTTGGACCAGTTCACAAATTCTTGCTGAATAAATGGTACTTCGACGATTTATATAACAGTGTGATTGTCGGTGGAACACATGCTGGTATAAAAATTCTGAGATGGTTCGATGATATTATTATAGATGGATTTATTAATAATATTGCAAGCTGGATAGTTGCTGGGACTTTAGGATACAAGGAACAATGGAAAACCAGAACATTAAGCAGCACTTTTTATCTTATAGTCAGTCTGTTCGTAGCGGTTACTGTGGGATATTTTTCGGCTTCAGCCCTTTTATCCCAAACCGCAGGATTTATTAATTCCATCGGTGCAATACTGTGCGGGTTTTTAGCCGGCTCTTTGACATTATTCGGATTTTGGAGCGGTGCCGGCGGCTTCGATAAATACGTCATTGACGGTCTTGTTAACGGAGTAGCATATACATCAGGATTTTTGGGCTTGGTATTTAGAAAAATTCAAACCGGCAGAGTTCAAACTTATATAATATTCGTGCTGTTTGGATTTATGATTCTTTATTTCATTTTTAGATCAATTTGAGTTTATTAACAATTAACAATAAAGAGTAACGTAAATGGAATTTCTTAACATAGGAGTATTAACCTGGATCACTTTCCTACCAATCGTAGGTATGGTCTTAATTTTAATTTTTCCTAATAAAAATAGCAACGTCATAAAATGGACTTCGGCTGTTTTTACCGGACTTCAAGTAATTGTTGCCGTATTTATTGTTTATTTCTTTAACAGAGGTATGGCTGGCATAAATACGATAGAAGGATTTCAATTTGTAGAAAAATTTAATTGGATCGACGTTAAGAGCGTACCTTGGGTTGGAAGAATAGATATCGATTACTTCCTTGGTATCGACGGGATAAGTGTTCTCATGGTTTTCCTTACAGCTATTATTTCATTCATTGCAGTTTTCGCATCTTGGAACATAGAGAAAGCGCCCAAAGGATATTTTGCATTACTTCTGTTATTAGATACAGGAATGATGGGCGTGTTCGTTTCGTTAGACTTTTTCCTCTTCTACGTATTTTGGGAAGTGATGCTTCTGCCGATGTATTTCTTAATCGGTATTTGGGGCGGACCGAGACGGGAATATGCGGCTATCAAGTTTTTCCTCTATACATTATTCGGAAGTGTGTTGATGCTGCTGGTGATGTTAGCTCTTTACTTCAGCGTGTCGTATGTTGACACAACAACCGGCGAAAAAGTGCATACCTTTAATATGCTTATGATGATGGATCCGGCAAACTATGAACCTAATTCGCTCCTCTACGGTTTACACACGATGTGGCGTTATATCGCATACGTTGGTTTGTTCATCGGTTTCGCAATCAAAGTACCTATATTCCCTTTCCACACATGGCTACCCGACGCGCACGTAGAAGCTCCAACCGCCATCAGCGTTATTTTAGCGGGCGTGTTGCTGAAGATGGGTACTTATGGTCTGCTTCGTGTTTCTTATCCGATGTTCCCCGACGGTATGGTCTATTTTGCAATACCTCTCGCGATACTCGGCTTCATAAATATTGTGTACGGAGCCCTTGTGGCGATGGCGCAAACTGATTTTAAAAAGTTAATTGCTTATTCGAGCATAAGTCATATGGGAATTGTAATTCTTGGTATGGCTGCGCTGAATACGCAGGGTGTTACCGGTGCAGTTATGCAAATGTTTAACCACGGAACAATAACAGCGATGCTCTTTTTGATTGTCGGCGTTCTTTACGACCGTGCCCATACACGCGGCTTAAATGACTTTGGAGGTCTCGCCCATATAATGCCTAAATATACTGGAGTGATGACAGTGGCTTTCTTTGCAGCTCTAGGGTTACCCGGACTAAGCGGCTTTATCAGTGAAGCATTCTCATTGTTAGGTGCGTTTCAAGTATTCCGTTGGATTACGATTGCATCTACACTCGGTATTGTTTTAACTGCAGCATACATGTTGTGGACGCTGCAGCGTTTGTTTTTAGGAAAACTTCCAGATAAGTGGAAAGATTTACCCGACATTAACGGTCGCGAATTATTCACATTAGTTCCGTTAGCAATTATAGTCATATTTTTAGGAATTTATCCCGGTCCGATGATCGACTTGATGAATTCATCTGTTAATCACCTTGTGCAGTTTGTTAGCACAAATGCGGGTATGGCTATGCCAACACCATAATAAATTAAAAAAAATAAAAAATAAGTTTACGATGCTTCAGCAAATATTAGAAAGCTTAAAATTATTCCAACCTGAAATCACACTGACTGTTGTATTCTGTGCTACAATCATTCTCTCCGCATTCGGCGGATTAATTTTCAGGAACAAGCCGAATTTTATCGGTGGATTCGTTATTGCCGGTTTATTGGTGGCAGGTTATTTCGTTATTCAGCAGCTTGATAGTGTTCCGCAATCTATTTTCAGCGGGATGTATGCAGTTGATTCTTTCAGTATATTCTTTAAAGCTCTTATCTTACTCAGTGCGTTGTTCGTGGTCGTCTTCTCGCTTCAATCCAAAGAACTAAATAATGGAAAACGAAAGTTAGGTGAATTTTATTCGCTTCTTATTGCTTTATCTTTGGGAATGCTTTTAATGACTGGTGCGAGTAATCTTTTGATGATGTATCTTGCTCTCGAATTATCCTCTCTGACTTCCTATATACTTTCAGGATACAAAAAAGAAGTTCCAGATTCAAGTGAAGCGTCCTTAAAATATGTAATTTACGGCTCATTATCGTCAGGAATGATGCTTTACGGTATCTCTATTATATACGGATTAACCGGCTCATTAAGTATTTATGGTATTAATGAAGCCCTTTCAACAGGCGGAGTTAACCTGCTAGCTCTTATCGCTGCAAACGTGCTAATGATTGTTGGTTTTGGCTATAAAATATCGGCGGTGCCATTCCACTTCTGGACACCGGATGTTTACGAAGGCTCACCCATTACAATTACTGCGTTCTTATCCGTTGCCTCAAAAGCTGCCGGCTTTGCAATGATGATGCGCTATTTCTTTGTAACTTATTTTAATGCTGCGGCTCGTTCGATAGAAGGTCATTTCACTACATTACCCGGATTCGATTGGACTTACATCATAGCTATTATATCCGTTTTAACGATGACGCTCGGTAATCTGATAGCGATCTGGCAAAAGAATTTAAAACGTCTGCTCGCTTATTCGAGTATCGCTCATGCTGGATATATGTTGATGGGCGTTGTAGTACTGAACAACGAGGGTATCTCAGCGATATTGATTTACTTCATTGTCTATCTTTTTATGAACTTGGGCGCATTCTATTCAGTTATGCTGATTGCCAATAAAATCGGTAGTGAAGATATAGATTACTATAAGGGTTTAGGTTATCGTGCACCTTTTATTGCTGTCTCGCTTTCGATTTTTTTAATTGCGCTTACCGGTTTACCGCCGACTGCCGGGTTTGTTGGTAAGCTGTATCTATTCGCGGCGCTCATCAATGCAAAGTGGTTTGGACTTGCGCTCATTGGTGTTCTGAATAGTGTCGTCTCGCTTTACTACTATGCTCGAGTTCTCAAGAATATGTTTTTAAAAGACCCTGAGAAAGATACCTCACCAATTACTTTTCAATCTGAACATATTATCGTAACACTGCTTTTAGTGATTCCCACAATAATATTCGGTTTATATTTCAGTCCGATTGTTGAAATAGCCCAAGCATCGGTAAAGATGTTAGGATTATAGTAAATTTTAAAATTTCAGATTTCTAACTAAAGATACTTTAGTCCCGGTTTTTTTAGGGTAGGAGTTTTTGTTTTTTCCCAAAATTCTGACTTCATTTAAAAGCAATAATTAAAAGAAAGCCAATTGAGCCGATCAATTTATTTATTATTATTTCTAACCATATCTATTTCATTATTTTACCCGGCCGTGATTTGTAGGGAGGATTCAACTATATATCAATACAGAATAGTTGGCTACGACAGTATTTGGAAAAATATAGATATAAACACTAGGGCAACGTGGTCACACATACCGGCAGGAAAATACCAATTTCAGCTCAGAGCAAGACCTGCTAACGAAAATAATTGGCGCAATCTTGAAATTTTCGAACTATAAATTGAGTATCCATCTTGGAGGGTGTGGCAATTTTGGCTATTAATTTCGTTGTTACTGTTAGTTTTTGCTTACTTTCTAAGACGGTTTGAAATCAATAATAGGTATATTCTGAAAGGAGTAATCTCTGGACGTATGGCAGCAATCGAGGTAGAGAGGTCGAGGATATCTCGCGATTTTCATGACGGCATTGGAACTTCGCTTTCCCAAATATAAATATTGACCGATGTAGCTCATCAAAAGCTAAATAAGAAAGACATTACCAGGCGAGATCTTTTTGATGTTTACGGACGGTGTGCCCGAATCGAGAAATTATTTGAAAAAAGAATATGGTGAAGCCAGGTTGATTGATTTAATTTCTATTAATCAACATCTTTCCGCAGCAGTCCTGCATCTTCTGATTCTGAAAGATATTGAAATGTTTATAAATAAAGAAGCACAATTTGACAATATTACGCTATTGGTTGGAAAAATAACTTAAATGCTGCATTTAGCTACGGCAAAATGGTGGGCTGGCTTATCCCGATGCGAAATCCTTCGGGATAAGAACACAATGACAATTCAGGAATACGCCCGCTAATATTCTTATAAAATTTCATTACAGCTATTATTATAAAACTATTTATAAAATTGAATATCGAATTAAGAACATTAAATTTTAGAATTATTTATTTTTCTCGTAAATGATTCTGGTACCTTCTAAAACCAACCAAGGTTCACAGTAATCCACGAGCTTGCTTTGTTTGCAAATCATTTTTGAATAACCACCTGTTGAAATAACTTTTGTTTTATCTCCAATAATTTTTTTGATTCGTTTAATCATGCCTTCCATAGCATCCAAAGCGCCAAACATAATTCCCGACTGCATACTTTCAACAGTGTTCTTACCAATGACGTTTATTGGAATGTATAATTCAATTTTGGGAAGCCGTGCCGCACGGCGGTGCAGTTCACCGCTCGCAGTTTCGATACCCGGAGCTATTACTCCGCCGAGATACACTCCTCGCTTAGATACGACATCATAAGTCGTTGCAGTTCCGAAGTCAATGATGATTGCCGGTCCGCCGTACTTTTTATATGCTGCTACCGCATTGCAAATCCTATCAGCTCCCACAGCTTTGGGGTCATCGTATTTTATCTTTATACTGAGTTTTAATTCCGCCGAAACAATAATAGGTTTAACGTGAATGTACTTTTCAGCCATCGTTTTGAAAATATGAGTTAAATTTGGAACTACTGATGAAATAACAACACCATCGAACGCTTTCGTCGAAATATTTATTTGCTCACCCAACAATTTCATAATTAGCCAGAACTCGTCTTCTGTTCTTGTTAGTGTGCTTGATAAACGCCAGTGTGCTATCAATTTTTCCTGATTGAATATACCGACTACTGTGTGGGTGTTTCCAATATCAATTGCTAATAACATAATAATCCTTATTATTGTTTTATAATAGTAACGTCGCCCGCTAAAACTTTTATTTCACTGCCGTCTGAATCGATTATTAATCCACCGTCTTCATCAAGACGTAGAGCAATACCGGTTATTATTTTCCCGGATTGATTTACAGAAATATTTTTGTTGAATATACTACATCTCGATTTCCATTCAAGCATCAATTCGTCGTAACGGTTTTCTAAAATTTTAAAATACATTTCTTCTAATGCTTGCAGCATATCTGCAAGCAATTTAATTCTATTTACGGACTTTCCCAAAAGTGTTTTAAGTGAAGCAGCGTTGTTTTTTATTCCATTCGAAAAAATCTCTTGGTTGACATTCACACCGATACCAATAATTATACGCGTAAGTATTTTCTCTGAGAACGAAGATTCGGTTAATATGCCAATAACTTTTTTATCGTTTATTAACACATCGTTGGGCCACTTACATTCTGTAGACAAACCTGTGATGTTTTCGATTGATTTTGAAACAGCCCCCGCTATGTACAACGGTAGCATTCCTAAATGTACAGGTGGTTCCGTTACATTAAAAATATTTTCCAATTGTGAAAGTATTAGTGTAAATGTTAAATTTTTCTCTCGTTCACTTTCCCAAGTACGATTAAAACGCCCCCTGCCCTTGGTTTGATGTTCGGCGATTATCAGTGTGCCGTTTAGTGCTTCTTCATCTCTCAACGATTTGGCAAAACTGTTAGTTGAGTCAACCTCCTCAAAAGCAAAAATCCGTTTTCCAAACATCTTCGTCGTAAGATAGATTTGTATTTCTTCAGCATTGATCATTATTTTCAAACAGATTATAACAAAATAGAATTCTAAAGTCAAAACTCTTTCCATAATAGTCATAAAATGCTGACAAAAGTATGAGAACACCTGAAGGGAAATCATAATATTGGACATTATGTCAGACATCATTATTTCAATAAATAATACAGCGATTATTGGAAGAGCTATTAATTATAATAAAATCAATGTGTTACAGAAATTATAATTATAATAATTGTGTTTGGCACGTGCATTGTATGTATTAATGACAGACAACAATAAATATAAACAGAAATAATAGATATAGGAGATAATAAAATGACACTAGTAAAATTTTCACCGATAAAAGAGTTAGAATCTTTTGAAAAACAAATGAGCAGAATTTTTAACGATTTTCCGTTCAAGTGGGATTTCAGCGGCGGGAGTTTTTCTCCACGAGTCAATGTATTTGAAGATGAAAAAAATCTTATCATTGAAGCTGAGATTCCCGGTATGGAGAAAAAAGATGTTAAAGTTACACTACACAACGACGTGCTTACAATTAGCGGCGAACGTAAACGGGAAAGAAAGACAGAAAAGGAAAACTACTTTCATCTTGAATCTTGTTACGGCTCTTTCAACCGTTCAATTAATTTGCCCATGGAAGTTGAAAGTGATAGTGTAGAAGCGTCTTTTAATAATGGATTACTGAAGATTCAATTACCGAAAGTTAACCCAAAAGATATTTCTAAAACTATCGACATACAATAAATATCGAATAAAAAAAATAACTAATCTAACAGGTATCCCGAATCATCGGGATTCCTGTTTATATTTTAAATAATAAATATAGAGGTATAATAAAATGGCTGGAAAAATAATTGGAATTGATTTAGGCACAACAAACTCAGTTGTTGCTGTAATGGAAGGAAACGACCCTGTTGTAATTGCTAACACTGAAGGTGGTAGAACTACACCGTCGGTTGTAGCTTTCTCGAAAACTGGAGAACGACTCGTAGGTCAAGCTGCGAAAAGGCAAGCTGTAACTAATTCACAAAACACCGTGTCTTCTATCAAACGGTTTATGGGACGGTTTTATAATGAAGTTACCGAAGAGATGAAACTTATACCATACAAAGTAATACAAGGAGATAACAACACTGCACGAGTTGAAATTAGCGACAGAGTTTATTCGCCGCCTGAAATCAGCGCTATGGTTCTTCAGAAAATGAAACAAACAGCTGAAGATTATCTTGGACAGAAAGTAACCGACGCAGTGATCACGGTCCCCGCTTACTTCAACGACGCACAGCGGCAAGCGACGAAAGAAGCTGGCGAAATTGCAGGATTGAACGTCCGAAGAATTATTAACGAACCTACAGCCGCAGCCCTCGCATACGGACTTGATAAAAAGCATAAAGACAGTAAGATTGCTGTATTCGATTTAGGCGGTGGAACTTTCGATATATCCATTCTTGAATTGGGCGAAGGTGTGTTCGAAGTAAAATCTTCTAACGGGGATACTCACCTTGGTGGTGATAACTTTGACCATCGTCTTGTAGATTATTTAGCCGATGAGTTTAAAAAACTTGAAGGTATTGATTTACGTAAAGACCCAATGGCATTGCAGCGTTTGCGTGAGGCTTCTGAAAAAGGAAAGATGGAACTTTCGCAGCTTATGCAGACCGAAATAAATCTACCATTCATTACTGCAACAGCCGATGGACCGAAGCACTTGAATATGACAATAACACGCGCAAAGTTTGAGCAGCTTGTTTCCGATTTAGTCGAAAAATGTATCCCACCAGTTGAAAAAGCTCTTCGGGATGCAGGTGTGAATTCGAATCAGATTGATGAAGTTATTCTCGTCGGTGGAATGACGCGTATGCCCCGAATTATGCAGTTAGTTAAAGATATCTTCGGTAAGGAAGGGCACAAAGGAGTCAACCCTGACGAGGTTGTGGCAGTCGGAGCAGCTATTCAAGGCGGTGTTCTAAGTGGCGACGTTACGGATGTGTTACTGCTCGATGTTACGCCATTATCACTCGGTATCGAGACACTTGGCAATGTTATGACCACTTTGATTCCTGCAAATACGACAATTCCTACAAGAAAGAGCGAAATTTTTTCAACTGCAGCGGACAGCCAAACTTCTGTAGAAATTCATGTATTGCAGGGCGAGCGTCCGATGGCTATCGACAATAGAACACTTGGTAAATTCCACCTTGACGGAATTCCACCAGCACCTCGCGGAATACCTCAAATCGAAGTTACATTTGATATTGACGCTAACGGTTTGCTGCACGTAACTGCGAAAGATAAAGCGACAAACAAAGAACAAAGCATACGCATTACTTCATCTAGCGGGTTGAGCAAAGAAGAGATTGAAAAGATGAAAAGAGATGCTGAAGCACATTCGGCAGAAGATAAAAAACGTAAAGAGGAAGTCGAAACAAAAAATCAAGCCGATACTCTAGTTTTTCAAACTCGCAAACAGATCAAAGACTTGGGCGATAAAATCCCATCAGAATTTAAGGCAAAGTTAGAAAAAGCAGCCGATGATCTCGATGCAGCAATTAAGGCGAACAATATTCCCGACATTAAAGCAAAAACCGAAATACTCAACAACGCTTGGAATGAAGCATCCAGCAAGATGTATGAGCAAACAAAGAGTCAGCCCGGCGACGGATTTACTGGCGGGCAAGCTGGTCCGACTGGGGAACAAACCGCAGGCGCACCAAAAGAAGAAAAAGGCAAAGCCGTTGAAGATGCCGACTTCGAAGTGGTTGATGACAAAGACAAATGATTAATGGTCAATTATCAATTGTCACTTGATTAATTAACTAATAAATATTGGGTACGATGGAAAGGCGGTAGTCTGATTGCTTCGATAACCGCCTTCCACAACTTCCGATTGGAAAAAGCCAGGGAAAAAATGGAAGACTCAAATCTCAAATCATGATAAGACTGAACAGAGTATTTAATGCAATTTCAAAAATTTACGATAAAATCGCAGGAAGCTGTACAAACGGCACAGGAAATAGCTGCAAGTTACAGCAATCAATCAATTGAACCCGAACATTTATTAGCTGCACTCGTTCAGGATTCAGAAGGTATTGTCGTTTCACTGCTCCAAAAAATTGGCGCAAATCTTAATTTCATTAAAATTAAAATCAATGAAGCTGTAGAACGACTTCCCAAAGTTACAGGCGCTGGAGTAGGCAATCAATACATCAGCACAAATCTTACTCAAGTGTTTGAATCTTCATTAAAAGAAATCCACCAGCTTAAAGACGAATATGTCAGCACTGAACATCTTTTATTAGGGTTGTTAGATTCCAATCAATCAGCCGCTTCTAAAATACTTAAAGACCAAGGAATTACGAAAGAAGAAATTTACAAAGCCCTCAAAAATATTCGCGGAACACAGCGTGTAACAGACCAAATGCCAGAAGAAAAATATCAATCTCTTCAACGTTTTGGTAGGGATTTAAACGAACTTGCCCGCAATGGAAAATTGGACCCTGTCATTGGACGCGACGATGAAATTCGTCGAGTGCTTCAAGTCCTTTCCCGCCGTACAAAAAACAATCCGGTTTTAATCGGCGAACCCGGTGTTGGTAAAACTGCAATTGCCGAAGGGCTCGCAATGCGGATCGTACAAGGAGATATTCCCGAAAATCTAAAAACAAAAAGAATCGTCGCTCTCGATTTAGGAGCTTTAGTAGCAGGAACAAGTTTTCGAGGACAGTTTGAGGAACGGCTCAAAGCAGTACTGAAAGAAGTAATAGAATCCGACGGCGAAATAATATTGTTCATAGATGAACTTCATACTCTGGTTGGCGCAGGCGCTGCACAAGGGTCAGTAGATGCAGCGAACATGCTCAAACCGGCTCTTGCAAAAGGAGATTTACGAGCGATTGGTGCAACTACGATAGATGAATATCGTAAGTATGTTGAAAAAGACCCGGCTCTTGAAAGACGATTCCAGCCCGTTTTAATTGATGAACCGAGTGTTGAAGAAACTATATCAATCTTGCGCGGACTCAAAGAGCGGTATGAAGTTCATCACGGTGTTAGAATCACAGACGGCGCCTTAATTAGTGCAGCCGGATTAAGCCACCGTTATATTACAGATAGATTTTTACCCGATAAAGCAATTGACCTTGTTGACGAAGCTGCCTCAAAATTGAGAATTGAGATTGATTCGCTTCCAGAAGAACTCGATGAAATCGAACGAAAATTACAACAACTTGAAATTGAGCGTGAAGCGTTCAAGCGCGAGTTAATTAACTTTACCGATGAATCCGACAAAGATAACGCTCAAGACAAACTGAATGAAATAGAAAAAGAAGTTGCCGAGCTAAACTCCCATCGTTCACAGCTAAGAGCCCACTGGCAGAATGAAAAAGATTTGATTAAGTCTATCAGGAAAATGAAAGAAGACATTAAAAATGCAAAACAGGAGATTGAGGTCAATGAGCGTGAAGGAAATTTAGCCCGGGTTGCTGAACTAAAATATGGAATAATTAACTCATTAGAAAAGGAATTGAAATTAGCGTTAACAAAATTAAAGGATACGCAAAAATATAAAAAGATGTTAAAAGAGGAGGTTGACTCTGAAGACATCGCACAAATTGTAGCAAAGTGGACGGGAATTCCCGTAACCCGCTTAGTAGAAGGTGAGCGTCAAAAATTGTTACATCTTGAAAACAGAATTCACGAAAGATTAGTAAATCAGGACGAAGCTGTTCGTGCTGTGGCTGAAGCTATACGAAGAAGTCGAGCGGGTTTGCAAGACGAAAAAAAGCCGATAGGTTCGTTTATATTTTTAGGAACTACCGGTGTGGGAAAGACCGAGCTTGCTCGTGCTCTCACCGAAGTTTTATTTAACGATGAGAATGCTCTTGTCCGCATAGATATGAGTGAGTATATGGAGAAATTTTCTGTTTCTCGTTTAATTGGCGCCCCTCCAGGTTATGTCGGTCATGAGGAGGGAGGTCAGCTTACCGAAGCTGTTAGGCGAAAGCCGTATTCAGTAGTATTATTGGATGAAATCGAAAAAGCCCATCCCGAAGTTTTCGACGTCCTCTTACAGCTTCTCGATGATGGTAGATTAACTGACAGTAAAGGAAGAACTGTCAACTTTAAAAATACAATTATAATAATGACGTCGAACATTGGCACACCATTAATTCAAAACAATATACATCTATTCAACAGTGAGAAGAGGGATGAAATATTCGGAGAATTGCGGGCTAAGCTTTTCGATTTGCTGAGACAGACAATCAGACCCGAATTTTTAAACCGGATAGACGAAATTGTTCTATTCAAACCGCTGTCATTGGAAGACATCAGAAATATAGTAGATATTCAATTCAAGCGGGTTAAAGATATGATGTTGAAGAATGAAATTAAATTGGAGATAACCGATGAAGCAAAAAATTGGCTTGCCCAACTCGGTTTCGATCCGAGTTACGGTGCGAGACCTTTGAAGCGGACGATACAAAAATACGTTGTAAATCATCTCTCCGAAAAAATACTTGCCAATGAATTTTCAGCGGGAGATACTGTGCTAGTTCAATTGGATAGACGCGGGTTGATTGAGCTAGTTAAGAAGTAGTTGAGTCGATGAGTAGTTGAGTATTTATGTACATTAGTATATTAGAAGCTTGTTGTCGAATACAAAAAAGGAGTCATTGCGATCCCGCTCATTAATATCATCCCAAAAATTGCAATAGATTACGTGGGAAAATATTCAACCACTGTGATCTATTGTCTTATGCCAAATTAAGTAGTGATTATTCTAATTGCATTGCATTAGAAAAGGTGAAGAAAATAGTGACCCCAAGTTGTTTACCAACAATAACATAATGATAAATAATTTTTTCTAACGCAATTTTCGGGATCATTGTAGTTTACAATTCCGTTATTATTTAGCAAAATTTTGCTAATGGGTTGGGGGTGAGTTGATAAAAAACACACGAAAAATTTTATGAATATTTGATACGATTTCAAATTTAAAATTGACAATTTTGAAATTAAATAATATCTTTTTACTAAAGATATAAAAATTTAGCTGTTATAAAAGGATTGCAATGTGCCTGACCTTAATAGTATAAATCAGTGGATATGGAATTGTGGGAAAAATGATTTCGATGCACGAGTAATTTGGGGCAACAACGGCACCATCACAATTCAAAGGAGTCAACTGCGAGGCATACGGTACACACTACGTCATTGGAATCATCCAGACGGTTGGAGGGAAAAATCAAACTCACAGATGCTTTCGTTGCCGACTTCGGATCCTCACACGTTTCAAGATGTATCTCAAGTTGATCATTTTGCGAAGAGAACAACTCAACAGTACTGGGGGAAGCCATTCATTATCATAGGGATTCTAGTAATTTTGTGGGGATATCCTGACCCTGAAGAGGAGATGATCACGAATGTGAATGGTTGTTTTACACGAAACGATCCATATTACTACAATGAATACAATTGCACGCCACCAGATGTAATGTGTGAGGAATTACCGTTGGAGGAGGTGTAGAAAATGAATTCAAGGTTGGCGAAAATGTTTCTCTTAATCCCATTGTATAGCATGTGCATAATTTCAGGGTGGTCAACCGCAATAAGCCAGGGAGCTGTAGGTTGCTGGTCATTTGCTCTGGACTCTAGCGGCAATGTCATTGCTGGCGTATGGCCTGGTGGAATGATTCGCTCTTCCGATGGCGGCAACTCATGGGAATCGATAGGATTAGACACCATTGGTAACGAGATAGAGGCAATCGCTGTCCATCCGAATGGATACATTTTTGCAGGTCCGTACGGTATGGACGGTCTGTACCGATCGACCGACAACGGAGTCAACTGGACATATATAAATATTCAGGGAACCTACGCCATCAATGCATTTGCGGTGACGCAGTCGGGCTACGTTCTCGCTGGCACTGCTGACGATCTGATTTTCAGGTCGACAGATTTGGGTATTGCGTGGAATAGGATTTATAGCTCACCTTTAAGAACCCTGAGTTTCGTATTTGGCAACAGTGAAAATCTTTTTGTGGGTCATTTGTTCGGAATTTCACGATCATCGGATGAAGGGACCACATGGCAACGTGTATATTCAACAGATGGTTCGTGCTACGCGCTTGCCCGAAGTCCCAATGGATATCTATTTGGAGCTATCACGGTTGGAAGTGTCCATACCGTTGTTCGCTCTACTGACACGGGAGCAACCTGGAATACATCGGGCTCAGGCTTACCGTTATACAATTTTGTGTCGCTTATCGTGCATCCTTCGGGAAATGTTTTTGTTGGAGCATGGTATGGGGGAGGAGGCGGGGGAGTCTATCGTTCAACGAACAACGGTGATTCATGGATGCTCAGCGGTCTCGAAGATGAGTCAGTGTGGGATCTTATAGTGGATCACGTGGGAAACATCATTGCTGGCGGGAACAGTGGGATTTTCAAATCGATGAACAATGGCGATACGTGGGCGAGAACTTTCACGATAACATCTGTAAAGCAAGGTGAAACACTCATCCCAGAAGATTTTGTGTTTCATCAAAACTTCCCCAATCCCTTCAATCCGAGCACGCATTTTGAATTCAGTGTTCTACAGTCGGTTAAGGTAAAGCTCGGCGTGTATAATGTTCTTGGACAAGAAGTTGCGGTGTTGTTCAATGATATTGCTCACGCAGGGAAGTTGTACAGATTAACATTTGATGCTGCCGGTCTCGCCACAGGTATATACATTGCCCGTTTGCAATCTGAAAGTCGAACAGAGATGCGCAAGATGGTTCTGCTGCGGTAGTCCGCGGCATATGTCCTCCTTCTTTAATTAGTTCATCGTTTTTAATCATCTTCTTTTTGCTTCTCCCTCAACTTTTTCGTAAATTCCTATCGTATAAATTATTATCTGTAATCTAAAACTTGTGGTGAGCGACCCCAACGAATAGGTGGGGAGTTGAACCATCTAAAATTCAAAATCTAAAATGATATCATTCATAGTTCACGGCGGTGCATGGGATATTCCCGACGAATTAGTCGAGGCACATCGTAAGGGTGTAAGTAAGGCGCTTCATATCGGCTGGGAAATTTTAAAAAACAGCGGAAGTGCAGTCGATGCTGTCGAAAAAGCGATTATCTATTTAGAAGACGACATTACGTTCGATGCAGGAAAAGGTTCACACGTCAATGCCGACGGTGAAATTGAACTCGATGCGAGTATTATGAATGGAAAAACATTCCGAGCAGGTGCTGTAGCTGCTGTTAAGAATATCCGAAATCCGATTTCATTATGCCGGAAGATAATGGACTGCAGCGAACATATTTTACTTGTAGGACGCGGGGCTGAAAAGTTTGCTAAGGAGAACGGTGTAGAACTTTGTTCTCAGATGGATTTATTAATCGAACGTGAATTAAAAAAATGGGAAGAAGTTAAAGGAATTGAAAATTTCTCGACAAAGGATGCATTTCAAATTCGTAAACCTAGTGATACTGTCGGTGCAGTAGCTCTCGATTCTCACGGAATAATTTGTGCTGGAACTTCTACAGGCGGAACGTTCAATAAATACCCAGGCCGTGTTGGCGACTCACCGCTAATCGGTTGTGGTACTTATGCGGATAATTCCGTTGGTGGGGTTTCAACGACCGGCTGGGGAGAAGCGATGATAAAAGTGGTAATGGCTAAAACTGTTATCGATTTAATGGAATGGAATCGTAATGATCCACAAACAGCGGCAAATAAAGGCATTGAGGTTCTTAAGAAAAAAGCCGATGGTTTGGGCGGAGTGATTGTGATGAATTCGCAGGGTCAATTCGGTATTGCATTTAATACTCCACGAATGGCAAGAGCATATATTAATTCGGAGATGAAATCTCCACAAATTCTAATATAAAAAAGGAACAAGCATTATGAAAGCAGTAAATTTATTATTAATCGGCTTATTAATATTTTCTTCATGCAGTCGTATATCCGAGGAGGAACTTTGGAGTTCTGCTGAAAAAAATTATCTAGAACAAAAATTAAATGAGGCGATAAACGACTATCGTGAAATTGTTAAGAAATACCCAAAGAGTACAAAAGCTGACTCCGCGCAATTTCTTATCGCATCTATCTATAATAACGAACTACAAGATTTCCGAAATGCCATAACGGAGTATAAGAAATTTACCGAACTCTTTCCTAATGACTATAAAACACCAAAAGCACTTTTCTTGATTGGATTTATTTATAACAATCAACTTCATGAGATTGATAGTGCGAAGATCGTTTATGAGGAATTTATAGCAAAGTATCCAGACGACGAATTAGCACCCTCGGCACAGATGGAGATTATAACGCTTGGTAAAGACCCAAGCGAACTTATCCAGCCTGAGTTGGCAATTAAGGAGGAGACTCAAAAAGCAAAAAAATCGGGAAGTGCGAAAGCAAAGAAATGAAAATTTCGGATGATTACCGAAAGTATTTACAGCCCGAAGTCGTTGCCAAACTTGCTAATATGGAGCTTGTAGCCCGACTTGTAGTTGAAGGTTTTATTACGGGTTTGCATAAAAGCCCGTATCACGGCTTCAGTGTAGAGTTTGCCGAGCATCGTCAGTACATGCCGGGAGATGAGCCAAAACATATTGATTGGAAAATTTACGGCAAGACTGACAGATATTACATTAAACAGTTTGAGGAAGAAACAAATCTAAAATCTTTTATCATACTCGATGCGAGCAGGTCTATGGCTTATGCCTCAAACGGGAAGATGAGCAAGCTCGAATACGCTTCATACATAGCCGCAGCGCTTTCGTATTTGATGGTTCAGCAGCGCGATGCTGTCGGTTTAACGATTTACGATGAAAAAGTTCGTGTACATATGCCGCCGCACGCCACCAAGTCGTATCTAAAAGCTATACTTAAACAACTCGAATTAACTGAAGGAAGCAATAAAACCGGAACTGCCGCATCGCTTCACCAAATTGCCGAAAGGATTAAAAGGCGCGGACTTGTAATAATACTCAGCGACCTTTTCGATGAACCGAATGAAGTAGCTACTGCACTCAAACATTTCCGGCATAAGAAGAACGAAGTAATCGTAATGCAAGTTCTCGACCCGCTCGAACGCAGCTTTGCTTTCGGCAGCGAAGCAGTCTTTAAAGATATGGAAACCTCCGAAGAGATTATGACTCAACCATACCATCTACAAAAAGCGTATCAAGAAGAGATGAAGAAATTTCTCGACTTACACAAAAAAGAATGCCGTGAAAATAACATTGACTATGTATTATTAGATACCTCAACCCCGTTTGATACTGCCCTGTTCCAGTATTTGAGTAAGAGACAAAAAATGGGATAAAAAATATCGGGTAGACAATTAAATATGTTATGTGCCTTAGTAAGGTAGTGCTTTCTAGGCAATGAGTTCAAATGAATTTTTTTGGAAAAATATTCTTCTTACAATTTCCTAAATCCTTGAAATGCCACAGCATATAAATCTTTCTTAAATCGTTTATATTTCACCACTATTGTGGATTTCCGCGGTCAGTTTTCTTAGTACGATCGGACTATCTCGACAAGGATCAGCTTTCAAGCGTTTAATACACTCACCACTTTTTGACTCACTCATTCACCAATTTACCGACTGTTTTATCCGCCGTTTAATACGGTGATTGTTTAATATTTGAGTATTTATTTAAATTTTTCTATTTTTTTTACGTGGGATTTTTTCCATCAACTTGCAAAACATCCTGAATCGTAATAATCAGCTTTTCGGCAGTGTAAGGTTTTGGTAAAAAGGTCTTCACATCATAATCGTTGATTTCTTTCAGTTTTTCTTCAGAGAACAAACCGCTCGATACTATCATCCTGATTTTTTTATCTTCTTTTCTGATCTGTCGGATTAATTCGATACCATTCATAACAGGCATTTCCAAATCTGTTAATATCAGATCGAATTTTGCAGAGGCTCGTGAATAGAATGCGATCGCTTCACCTCCATTAGCGGCAGTAGTAACTACATAACCGTATGTTTCTAAAATATCCTTCGAAATTTCCCGTATTGCAGCTTCGTCATCAACTAACAATATTTTCAAACCTCCTCCATCGTGTAGTCGCTGTTTATTTGGTTCTTCAGAAATTTGCACATACTCGCGTATAGCAGGTAAATAAATTTTAAATGAAGTTCCTTTTCCTAATTCGCTATAAACAGAAATAAAGCCGTTATGATTTTTTATAATAGAATAACAAGTGGATAAGCCGAGCCCCGTTCCTTTTCCGATTTCTTTTGTAGTGAAGAAAGGTTCAAAAATTTTATTCAAGTATTCAGGGGGGATGCCGATTCCTGTGTCGGAAACGGTTAATAAAATATAAGGACCCTCGTTAGAATCGAAATGAATTTTAGCAAATTTAGCATCGGCTAGAAAGTTTTCTAGAGTTACTGAAATGGTTCCCCCGTTGGGCATAGCATCGCGTGCATTGATTACGAAATTCATTAGTACTTGATGCAATTGAGTTGGATCACCGTTTATAAACCAAAGCCCCTTTTGATAATTGAGAGAGAATTTTATAGACTTTGGAAAAGTTTCCCGTATTAATTTTTCGATTTCCTGAATTAAATCTTGCGGACGTAATACTATGGATTCGCTTTGAATTCCACGTGCAAACATTAAAACTTGATTTACAACGGCGGCGCCACGTTTAGTGCTTGCTTCCAAGGTCGTTAATATGATACTGTCGATTTCCGACACACGTCTTTTCTTTAAACTTTGTATCGAAGTCAGTATTGGGGCTAAAACATTATTAAGATCGTGAGCAATTCCGCTGGCTAAAATACCGATGCTTTCAAGTCTTTGAGCTCTAAAATATTGAGCTTCAATTGTTTTACGTTCAGTAATATCTGTATTTATAATTAAAACCGTGTCAGCTGTATCTTCTTCACCAATTACCAATGTCCAAAAACTCTCGATAAAAAATTTTGTTCCAATACTATTATACTGCTCTAATTCTTTCTGCCACTTACCGGTTGTTAAAACTGCATTAATACACTCTTCGAAACGTTCAGGATGCTCGGGGAACATTAAATCAGCAATATTTCTGTAGCGCACATCTGCCGGAGATTCACCATAAAGTTTTGCAGCACCCTGGCTCCAAAAATCAATAGTTCCCTTTGTATCGATAACGATAAAAGCATTCGATGCAATATTAATTAATGCTGCTTGTTGAAGTATTTGCTCTTCCACCTGTTTTTTTTCAATCATTTTTGCAATTATAGATGAAACAAATTCAAGTAGTCGTAGCTCGTTGTTACCCCAATTTTCTACTTTTTCATAATGTTTGATTACCAAAACACCGATGTTTTTTTTATGTATACTTAAAGGAACCCCAATCCAAGCTGAAAATGACCCCTCGGAATCGTCAACTAAGCGCTTTTTTTGCATATCGATGTACAGGTCGCCAGTACAAAACAAGGGTTTTGAGGTCTCGAAGACATACTCTGACAAGCTTTTTCCTGTTAGAACCGGTGGATTGACTTTTGGGTTTTCACTTTTAAAATATCTAATATTATTCTTTTTGTTTTTTTCATCATACAAAACTACATACAGAACGGGGGTTAGTATTGCTTGTTTTAAAATATTATGAATTTCTGAAAAAAAATCTTTTAATTTTAGGTTAATATCCGCTGTTCTTGTGATACGGTAAACAGTATCTTGGATTATTCTCGATTGTTTCCGTTCCGTAATGTTTCTTGCAACTGCTACAAAACCCATTATTCCTTCTACTGTATCTACGGGAATAACAGAGAGGTTCATTGGAATGTAAGCTCCCCCTTTGCTAATAAAATCTATATCAAAGTAGGCTTCTTTCATTTTACCATCAAGTACAAATGTTCTGTAAGTTTCAAAATAGTCCTTTTTATCTACAAAATTTAAAATCGAATTTCCAATCAGTTCGTTCTCAGAAAATCCGAGTTGTTGAAAAATTGCTCCTCTGACCATTTCAATCTGAAATTTTTCATCCATCTTAATGATAACATCATTGATGACACCTATTGCAGATTTTAAAGTATCGTAAGCTGTATTAACAATAATTTTGTATCGAAACACTAAATAGATTAATCCTACAAGGGCTATTATTGATGATAAAAAATATGAAGATATATCTTGGTTAAATACTTTTATTATAATTGATTCGACGAACGGACCAGGCAAAATCAACAATAATAGTGAAAACCCGATATATAATACTTTGGAATTTAAGTTTTTTTCAGAAAACCCTTTTAATAAGGAATATAATTGCGCTGTTCCTATTGCAAAAAGGATTGACATCCATATTAAGAAAAATATATAACCGCTTGAAGAAATAAAGCCGGATGAACTTAGTGGAGAAGAAATTATACCCAACAAAACGGTTGAATAACAAAATATTCCAACCGCATAAACGCTAACGATCATATGTTTTGATTTTAAGATATCATATCTACGCATAAACAATATAATGAAGTGACAAAAGAAGAAAGGAAACATCGAGTAAAAAAAAGCAATTACCGGGAAGAACATGCGCTGATAATAAAGGGAAGGTAGTTCGTTATAATAAAAAGCTGTAATCCCTAAGCATATAAGACTCCCCACCAAAAAAGCATAAAAATAATTTAAAACATTTCCACGCGATTTAACAAGAACAATTACAGCTATGAAAAAATTAATGATAATGTAAACAATCGATATTGCAATATGCATGACTACTCCCGTGTGTATGATTAAAGTCTTTTAAATAAATTTTAAGATTTTCTATATTTAACACACATAAATATAACTGCAATTTTTCATTAAAGCAACCTTTAAGTCATTAACTGCCAATTTTCCGATATTCATCAAGAAGAAATCTTTGTCAAAAGCCATCCATTCGATTGTCTATGATGTCATTAGGGAAGTAAGCAGTCTCCAGAATGTAGGCAGTTTTTGGTTTACTATCATCTCGTGATTAACTAAATGAGAGGAGCCCACAGTTTCTTTTCTAGGGATTATATAATATTTTTTTGCAATTTTAATAAGTTTTGTGCGTGTTCATTTGTGAATAGGCAACAGATTATAGTGGTACAGGTTCCGTTTTGTTTGAACATATGATGTCTTGGTAGTATGATTTGGAATTCATAGAATGTTTGCCTGCCATCGATATTGTCGTAACGCTTTCCCAATATATCCCTGATTAACTTCGAAACTGGCAAAAAAATTAGGACAAAAATAGCGACGAGTGTTCGTCATACATGATAATTCCCCCATCGTTCAGTGAATTTTTTTCTCGATTTATACAAAATGTTGATTACTTCCGTCTTGGAATGAAGTTCCGAATTTAATATATTCTATACAAATATATAATTAATATACAATTTATACATATATGAAAAACATATCAATAGCTCTGCTTGTCTTTGCTATCTTTACTTCGTTAAACGGACAAGATAACGAACATTATTTCCAGTTTAGATATAATCAGTTGTCTGAATTAGATAAATTAACTCGGCTTATTTCAATCGATGATGTGCGAGGCGATACTGTTTTTGCTTATGCAAACAATGAACAATGGCATAACTTTCAAAGAATGGGGTATTCGTATAAAGAACTTCCGCACCCAAGTAGTCTGTATGAACACGTCATGACTGACGATCGTATGAACATGATCGATTGGGATAGATACCCAACATATCAAGCATATCTTGCTATGATGCGGCAATTTGCAATTGATTATCCTACAATCTGCAAGTTAGATACAATCGGTAACTCGGTGCAGGGGCGTCAAATTTTAGCAGTAAAAATTTCGGACAATGTAAATCAAAACGAAAATGAACCCGAGTTTTTTTATACCTCTACGATGCACGGTGATGAAACCGTAGGATATATTCTGATGCTAAGGTTAACTGATTATTTATTAACTCAATATGGTTTGAAAACTCCTGAGGGATTGCGCGTAAAAAATCTTGTGAATAATCTTGAAATATGGATTAATCCACTAGCCAATCCTGATGGCACTTACCGGCTTGGCGCCGATACTACTGTGAGTAAAGCCACGCGCAACAACGCAAATGGTATTGATTTAAACCGCAATTTCCCAGATCGTATAAATAATCCTAACAATACTACTGTAGGCAGACAAACCGAGACAAAAGTGATGATGGAATTTGTGTGGAAACACAACTTTATTCTATCGGCAAATTTTCACGGAGGCGCGCAGGTTGTAAATTATCCGTGGGATAACGGTGCCGCGAGCGGAACTTATTCTGCCTCCCCCGACGATGCCTGGTTTATAAATCTTTCTCGAGCTTATGCTACTCCTAATCCCGATATTATGTCGGGTGGGTTTACTAATGGAATTACTAACGGATGCAACTGGTATGCAATTTTTGGAGGCAGACAGGATTGGATGTACTGGTGGCAAGGTGGCCGCGAAACTACGATTGAATTATGGAACACAAAAAATCCTCCCGGATCTGCTTTACCAGCAAGATGGACAAATAATAAAGAATCGTTATTAGCTTATATGGAATTAGCATTAAAAGGTATTCGTGGTACCGTTACAGACTTTCATACAGATTTACCAATCCGGGCACGGGTGGATGTTTTAGGAAAACCAAATGTCCCGGTTTTTACCGATTCGACCGTAGGAGATTTTTATCGTCTGCTGCAGACGGGGACGTACGATTTAAGAGTAAGTGCAACAGGCTACTTACCAGATACCTTATTTAATATCAATGTTACAGACACAGCTATGACCCAAGTAGCAGTCGCACTCAGAAGTTCAAGTGTCGGCGTGACTGAAAATATACCTGAAATGCATTCAAAATATTTCCTATCCGATAATTATCCTAATCCTTTTAATCCATTGACAATTATCAATTATCAATTACCAATTGACAATTGGGTTACGCTTAAAGTATATGATATCTTAGGTCGAGAAGTAGCAACATTGGTAGATGATTGGAAAGAAGCAGGACGATATGAAATTGAGTGGAATGGGACAGACCGATCCAGCGGAGCTTCCTCTAACGGCACTTACCAGCCATCTATCGGGCAGGGATATGCCTCTGGTGTATTTTTTTATCGTTTATGCGCCGGCAATTTTACACAAACAAAAAAACTTTTACTTTTAAAATAGTATTGATTTTTAAATTCATTTTTATAATATTGATACAGGATGGAGACAAGTTATGGATGAAACAAAAAAGAGAATTATCAATATCGAGAAGATTTTAGTGCCGATAGATTTTTCCGGCTTTTCCAAGAAATCTTTAAAATATGCTATACCGTTTGCTAAACAATTCGACGCAGAAATTTTATTGTTGTATGTAGTCGAACCTACAATTTATCCTGCCGATTTTGGTTTTGGACAGGTAGGATTCCCGAGCATCGAAGAAGATATTCGGAAAAAGGGGACTGAAGAGTTAGAAAAACTTGCCGCTAATGAAATACAAGACATTGTCAAATGGCAATCAATCGTTGTGATGGGAAAACCTTTCGCTGAAATTAACAAAGTTGCTAAAGAGAAAAACGTGGATTTAATTATAATAGCAACTCACGGACACTCCGGAATTGAGCACGTACTATTTGGCAGCACTGCGGAAAAAGTGGTTCGCAGAGCACCCTGCCCGGTGCTCACACTCCGCACTCCCGAGCACGAGTTTGTAAATGAAGGATAATTATTTATTCCTATCCACTACGAATGCGATAAAATCGTTCAACGAAGTTTTACTCGGAGATTCAGGTAATTCTGAAATATTTTTCTTGGCAAGGTCGGCATAGTGTTTAGCTTTTTGATCGGAATATGTTATACCTCCGTAATGAGCTACAAAATTAATTATGTTGTCAAGCTCTTTTTTCTTCGCTCCCTTTTTTATAATCCGAAGTATAGCCGCTGATTCACGTCGAGGCGCTTTCTCCAACGAATGTATAAGGGGTAATGTCAGTTTTTTTTCCATCATATCTTTTCCGATTTGTTTTCCCGTAATACTTCTTTTACCGATGAAATCCAACAAGTCATCCCTTATCTGAAAAGCCATGCCCAAATTTTCGCCGAAGTCACGGAGTTTTTTTCGCTCTTCACCAGTAACTTTTGCGCTGACAGCACCGATTTCAGTGCAAGTTGCCATTAAAGAAGCAGTTTTCCCGGATATTATTTTAAGATAAGTCTTTTCGTCCAAATCGAGTTGTCTACTTTTTGCGATTTGTAGAATTTCGGCTTCACTCATTCTCCGCACGGAGTCGGAAATTATTTTAAGATATTCGTGGTCGCGGTTATCCAAAGAAAGTAGAAGCCCTTTTGCTAAAAGGTAGTCGCCCATAAGGACGGCGATTTTATTTTTCCAAACAGCATTAATCGATGCAAGTCCGCGCCGAGTATCAGCATCGTCAATAACATCATCATGAATCAGTGTGGCTGTATGAAGTATTTCTACGAGTGCAGCGCCTCTGTAAGTACTTTCGTCAACATTACCGCTCATTTTTGCCGTAAGTAATACGAGAAAGGGTCGTATTCGCTTGCCTTTCTGCTTCACGAGGTAACGAGCAATCACATCGATGAAAGTTATTTCCGACCGCATTGCTTCGCGGAAATATTGATTAAAAATTTTTAAATCTTCTTTTATAGGTCTAGATAGAGTCTTTATATCCATAATTTATAAGAAATGAAAAAATATTATCCAGTAAACTTGGGTTTGGCCGCAACTTTTGCTATCCAGATACTGATTTCATATAGCAGCATCAGCGGAATAGCTAACAATATTTGACTGATCGGGTCGGTGCCGGGTGTTAAGATTGCCGCTATTATTAAAATAATAATAATCGCGTGTCTCCTGTATTTTCTCATAAAAGCAGGAGTAAGAATTCCTAACTTAGCTAAAAACCAGGATACCATTGGCAGCTCAAAAACTACGCCTGCACCCAACATCAAACTTACTACAAAACTCATGTACTCCGTGATTGCAATATTATTTTCGATTTGTGGAGAACCGAATACCGCAAAAAACTTCAGTGCTGTCGGCAGCATTATGAAATATGCAAAAGCAATCCCAATTAAAAAACAGAAAGTGGAGAAAGCAACTATTTTAGATATATACCTGCGTTCTTTGGGTAGTAGACCAGGTGCAATAAATTTCCAAAATTGAAAAAAGAGATTCGGTAAGCTGATAACGATACCGCCGATAATTCCTATTTCCATATACAACAAAACTTGTCCGAACGGTTTTAAATTTTGAAGAATAATCTGTGGACCGGCGGGGTTTTGAGAATTTGTAGCGCGCACAGGTTGAAGTAAAATCCCATCGACTAAAAAATCGATAAAGGTCCAGCACAAAATTGCGCCAACCACAACACCGATTGCTACTTTAATTATCCGCCATCGAAGCTCTTCAAGATGATCTAAAAATGTCATCTCTTTTTCTTTACTACCAACTTCCCCGTTGTTATTCTCGGTAGTGTACATTTATATTACATTCAGTTATTATGCAGTTCGGGGTAGAGCGGGAATTTTTCGCACAAAGTTTTAACCGATTCTTGAACATCTTTGTAAATATTTACATTGCCTAAGTTATTTAAAACTTTTTCAATCAAGCTAGCAATAATTTCCATCTCGGATTCCTTCATACCTCGTGTCGTGATTGCAGGCGTCCCGATCCGAATACCACTAGTGATTAAAGGACTCTTATCGTCGAACGGAACGGCATTTTTATTAACAGTAATACCGGCTTGATCGAGCGCTTCTTGTGCATCTTTTCCAGTTATGCCTTTATTCCGCAAGTCAACGAGCATTAAGTGATTATCTGTACCACCGGAGATTATGTGGTATCCTTTGCTAATAAGTTTGCTTGCGAGAATTTGTGCATTTTTAATAACTTGCTTGGCGTAACTCTCGAACTCGGGTTGTAAATTCTCAAGAAAGCCGACTGCTTTAGCGGCGATAACGTGCATGAGTGGCCCACCCTGAATTCCTGGAATTACCATCGAATCTATAAGCTCCGACATCATTTTTCTTCTACCCGATTTCGGTGCAACAATTCCGAACGGATTTTCATAATTCTTACCGATCATAATCAGTCCGCCGCGAGGTCCTCGTAAGGTTTTATGTGTTGTAGATGTAACAACGTGACAATAGGGCAGCGGGTTGTTCAACAATTTTTTTGCGATTAAACCTGCGGGGTGAGCAATATCAGCGAATAAAAATGCGTCAACTTTATCGGCTATTTCCCTAAAAACTTTGTAGTCTATGTTCCGCGAATAAGCGCTTGCACCGACGGTTATCATCTTAGGTTTTTCGCGCATAACAATTTCTTCGACTTCATTATAATCTATATAACCAGTATCTTTGTGAACACCATAAGCCGAAAAATTATATAACTGTCCCGAAAAATTTACGGGCGAACCGTGTGTTAAGTGTCCGCCGTGCGAAAGATTCATACCAATAACTTTATCGCCAGGTTTTAAAAATGAAAAATAAACAGCCATATTCGCCTGCGAACCTGAATGTGGTTGAACATTAGCATATTCAGCGCCAAATAATTTCTTTAAACGGTCTCTTGCGATATCTTCAGCAACATCAACAAATTCACAGCCACCATAATATCTTTTCCCAGGATAACCCTCCGCATATTTATTTGTCATCACTGAACCCATCGCTTCCATCACAGCGAAGCTGACAAAATTTTCGGAAGCGATTAATTCAAGTGTAGAGTTCTGACGGTGAATTTCATTTTTAAATGTGTTATAAATTTCAGGGTCGCGATTTATAAGATTTTTCATAATTGACCTTACATATTAGTAATATTATGTATTTTCTTAACTCTTTTTTCGTGCTTTCCACCTTCAAATTTCGTATTCAGGAAAATTTTAATAATATCTTCGACTCTTTCCCAAGGAGTAATTCGTGCACCGATACAAAGAATGTTGGCATCGTTATGCATACGTGCAAACTTTGTTGCCTCTACTGATTCACAAACAGCAGCACGAATCCCTCTGTGTTTGTTGGCTGTTATTGACATGCCTATTCCCGTTCCGCAGATTAGTATGCCGCGCTTAAATTTGCCTTTCGAAATTATTTCCGCTACTAAATGGGCATAGTCGGGATAATCAACCGATTCTGATGAAAACGCACCAAAATCATTCGCCTCAAAACCTAACGAAGAAAGGAATAACTTAATTTTTTCTTTGTATTCAAACCCTGCATGATCGCTGGCTATAGCTATTTGCTCCATATCAATCTTCCTCGGGCCTCATAAACCATAGTTCAGCTCCTTCTAATCCAATAGATACTTTATAGATATTATCTCTCTGTAAATTCTTGGTACCTCTTAAAGCGTATTCAAGTCCGATACTCAATCGTGTTTCTCCGAAAATAGAAAAATCACTTCCGAGTGTGAAACCTGTTTCATTAATCGCTTCGCCGTTAATGCTATAATATGTTTGGTCATAATAAAAACCTGCCCTATAACCAATTTTTTGCCAGTCAGTTGCCTTTTGAGTTCGTACGGGTAAAATTTCAACACCGAAGCATATTCGGCGGCTATTTTTAATGTCTTGCAAGATTAACCCAGATATATTAGTTTTTTCCCAGTTTCGAAAAGAATAATCGGCGGCAAATTGATAACGATTGTCGTGAATATAGGAAACACCAAATCCGAATGCACCGGGGATCCGAATTTTATCGGCGACAGTTTGAGTTGAGTCTCGAGTAATTACTCCCCCTTTGTCCATGTAATTATACCAACGTTCTGCTTCTGTTTTTAAGTTTGAAGAAGTTGAGTATAGAAAACCAGCATTTAATTTATTAATACCTGTATAAATTAATCCAATTGTTCCAGACAGTCCGTTCATCCTTGTAGTACGTGTGACCTCAAAACTTGAATAACCTTCGGTGGTAAAAGATTGCTTAATATTATGGTTGATTATTCCGAATGTGTAATTTAATTTTGCTCCGACGTGAAAATCGTTGAATAAAATAACCGAGCTACCGATGTGAGCAACCGAAAGTCCACCCTCGCCGACGTAGGATAAACTATAATACTTATCGCCTAATAATTCTTGACTAACTATATTATAGTTTACTCTACTAAATGGCAATAATCCGGTACCAACGACAACACCGTTGTAGGTTGAGACCGGAATCGCCAAATCGAACCCATTGAACACGATACTGCTTAAAAATGTTTTATCCGAGTTATCGCTGATAGAGAAACCTTGATACATCGCATCTATTGTATATCTTGTGTGTGAGATATTCGTCCACCCAGCAGGTGTTAACCTGTTTATGTGTGTCGGATTAACTATGGAGATACCCGTTCCGCCCATTCCGATTGCCGCAGTGCTTCTATTATATTGTAGGTCACCGAGACCGTATCGCGAAAAACCTGAACCACCCGTTCCTGCATCCAAACTGTTGAATAAGCCAATAAACAACAAACTAAATATCAGTAAAAGAAAATATCTTGTTTTCGTATTCATAATATTATGGTCGAAATGTATATTTGATGATAAGTTTCGGTTTATTTTCCGCCTGAGCCGTAAAGCCATAAACAGCAAACTGCTCAACTTGTTCGAACTCGTTATCGGATCGTAAAGCCATTCCGTAATTCGGTTTGCCCGTAACCCATTGTTGAACTAAGCTGCGAACGTCAATTAAATATTTATTCCCATCGGGTATAGCCGCTGAGCTTAATGCGCCTAACCTCGGTATTGAATCGGAGGAAAGAATATCGTGAACTCTAATTCCCTTGCTGGTAAACGAACTAAAAATTGATGAAAGCGTGTCAATTTTCAATTCCAAAAATGCTTGAGTAATAGCTGCACTTCTTGGTATTGAATCGACATAAAAAGAAATTTTCCCTCTTTCAATTAAACCGCCTTGAATGTAAAATAAACTATCCGACGACGTTGGCCGAACACCTGAAAATATTGTAGCGTCTTGTACGGTTTTCAATGTCATAGTTTTAACGGTGTCAGAAGGAAGCTGGTATGTTATTATAACCTGTGGTCTTCTGTCATCGAACGTGCTATTGGTGTAAGATGTTACTCCTAATATTATATTGGAAGATTGTTTGGGGACTAGTATAATACCGTTGTTCGTTCCTCCCTTCAACCAATTGCTCACGATGCTATTATTTAATGGAAATTCGATTAATGAATCTCTTGAATTGATAGCAATAGAAGGAACATCAATAGGATTAATATCGTATGCGGTCAAACTATCGGCTGTAAATGTATATTCATTCCAAGTTACCGACATTCGATGTATCGAAAAAGATAAAGTTCCTGTCGTATCTTTGAATGAATAATTCGGGAACATTTTAATTTTGACAGATATAATGGAGTTGGCGATGGCTGTATCGACAGGAAAATATCCAAATTGCAAAAGCATTTCTGCGGTAACATCGTTGCTTCTGCCTATCATCAGAGTTCCTGAGTTATTACTCGAAGTAATCGGATAGCTAGAACTTTTTTGGGATATGATTGTTAGACTTTTGGTTTCCAACTTGTCGGTATTTGAAATTAGATTCTTACCAACAGATGATGGATCCTGAGAACATCCGAAAAAAAATATTATTGAAAGAAAGGTTGCAAGGATTGTGAATTTCATGTTTTATTATTGATTATTGATTGATTTTTTGACGAATTGCATAGCATCTGACAAATTATCTGCTACATAATCTATATAAATATTTTGGGATTTGATAATTTCAAATTGATTTTTCCCATAGCCCGTTAGAACAAGTATAGATTTGGCGCCGACTGCATGCGCCGTCTGAATATCTATTATCCTATCTCCGATAATAAATGATTTTTTTAAGTCGATATTAAATTCTGTTTCTGCTTGTTTTAACATTCCGGTGTTTGGCTTACGGCAATCGCAAATCGTACGATATGGCAATTCTCCATAATCGGGATGGTGGGGACAAAAATAGATTGCATCCAAATGTGCATTCTCAGCGTTCAACAATTTTACCAACTTGTCATGAACTCGCACCAAATCGACTTCCTTTATTAAACCCCTTGCTATTCCCGACTGATTAGTGATTACAAAAACTTTTAAACCTAAACTGTTTGCTTGGCGAATTGCATCTACCGAGCCGGGAATCAAGACTACGTTTTCCGGGTCTGAAATAAATTCTAACTCTTCGTTTATTGTTCCGTCGCGGTCTAAAAATATTCCAATTTCACCCATCGTCAAATAACCCGAAGAACCTCTTTGTAAAGTGCCATGTATTTTTTTGCAGAAGCTTTCCACGAAAAATCTTGCTTCATACCATTTTTCATAAGTTGAATCCAAGCAAGTCTATCGCGGTAAACTTCGAGAGCAAATCTAATTGCGTCGGTTAAACTCGAATAATCATAGTCATAGAATTTAAAGCCGGTACCCGACTTTGTTTCTGTATCGTAAGCATCTACGGTATCATCTAAGCCGCCGGTTGCGCGAACGATTGGCACAGTGCCGTACTTTAAGCTATAAATTTGGTTTAATCCACAGGGTTCGTATCTGGAAGGCATTAGGAACATATCACTACCAGCTTCTATCAAGTGCGCAAGTTCATTACTAAACCCGATGTGGACGCCGATTTTATCGCGATTATATTTTCTTAATTTTTCTAAAAGATTTTGGTATTTATAGTCACCAGCACCCAGAAAAATCATCTGCACGTTAAACTTTACTAATTCATCGGCAGCAGATTCTATTAAATCAAATCCTTTCTGATCTGCAAGTCGCGAGATCATACCAAATACAGGAATGTTCGCATCGAAAGGAAGGTTGAACTTTTCTACCAGAGCTTTTTTGTTAATCACCTTTTTTGCAATATTTCTTGCGGAATACTTTTGCGGGATGAGGTTATCTTTAAGCGGACTCCATGCGCTGTAATCGACGCCGTTCAGTATGCCAATCAGTTTCGCTTTCCGGTATGCGAGCACTCCTTCAAGTCCATACCCATACTCAACCGACGAACAGATTTCTTCGGCATACTTAGGGCTTACAGTAGTTACGTAGTCGGAAAAGACAATTCCCGCTTTCATAAAGTTCATTCTGTCGTAAAACTCAATTCCATCTATGGTAAAAAAGTCCCACGAGATATTCGCAAATGACATCAATTCTTTATCGAATAATCCTTGATATGCTAAGTTGTGGATAGTGAATATCGTTTTTATGTTTTTGTAAAACTCGTCGTCTTTGTATGTGGATCTCAGATAGAGCGGAATAAGACCTGTTTGCCAATCGTTGCAGTGAATTATATCTGGTTTCCATCCAAGTTTCTTAACTGCTTCTAAAATTGCGTGTGAGAAAAAAATAAACCGTTCGCCGTTATCTGGATAGTCCAAATTCGTAATTGGGTTGACGTAAATTCCGCCTCGGTTGTAAAAGTTGTCGTTTTGAATAAAATATACAGTAATCTGCTTGCCGTTTAAAACAAGGTTTGCCTGCTTTAAACTTCCTTTTACTATTTGCTCACCCAAGCGTACATCAAAATCAGAATCATGAACATCCGTGATGTTATGAGTTTGTTCATCGATGAAGCTGTAAAGAGGTAAAAAAATACGTATATCAGCTCCCAATTTTTTGATTTCTCTAGGTAAAGAACCTGCAACATCTGCAAGTCCACCAGTTTTTGCGAAGGGCTCAACTTCGCTTGATGCATACAATATTTTCATTTTTTCCATAAAATTTAGTAATAAATTACAAATTTTAGTGGAGAGAAACAAATAGAGATCGCTACAAAACTTAAAATGATAAACTGATTGTAACCTTTAAAAAAACATATCTGCGATCAAAAGATAATTTTATCCCGATAGCTATCCGGATAGAAGAATGCGGAATTGACTGATATTCACGGATTGAAATCATAATTATTTTTTTCAATCAGTATTCACCCGTGTCATATTTACTATTTTTCAGAAGTCTCTATTTCATGGATACTTCTAAAATCTCAATCCCAAATACTTTCGGGAATAACCGCAGAAAACATAATGGAGGCGCAAAGTTCGCAAAGTATTCATATTATTACTTTTTGCGTTTTCTGCGATTTTATCAAATGAGTTTTAAAAGGTGCCCTTATTTTAAAAACAACATCTTTTTAACTGCCTTAAAATTTCCCGCATTAAACTGATACATATAAACGCCGCTCGGTCGTCCGCTTGCATTCCAAGACACCGAATATTTTCCCGGAGATTTTTGTTCATTCAATAACACAGCAACTTCTTGACCGGCCGAATTAAAAATCTTCAAATTTACAAGACTAATGCTAGCAATGTCAAATGTGAAATTCGTTAAGGGATTAAACGGATTGGGATAGTTCTGACTAATATTAAACTGATGCGGAACATCTGCATTATGCTCAACTCCTGTCGTAGTAACCGAAATTATTTTATTACTAGCCCAATTCCACGAATTAAAACCAGAACCTTTTGCGACCACATACATTATGATATCGCCTGGAGCAGTTGGGGCTGTATAATTAAATTGATAAGTAGACGGGACTGTAATTTTTTGTTTATGTATGAGTTCATCGTTGCTTAATTGAAGGAAAGTAGAAACAGGACTTAATGTTCCACTCGAAATAGCTATATTCACTCCTCCGGTGTTGCTAGAAATATCGTTAACAGTAACTGTATAAGAACCGGTTTGACCTCCTCCCAAGCTTGATGGACCATTTATCGTAACAACTACAGAAGACGATGCTGACGAACCATGACATCCCGAAGCTCCACAGCCAGCATTTGTCGTCTTTAAAGTCCTACCTGATATTCCTGGTGTGTAACCGGATAAAGTTAATGGATTTCCAAAAAGGACAAATAAAATTATAATTGTTTGTAATTGCATATTTATATTAAAATTTTGTAAATTTAAAAAGAACATAGTTAACCTTTCAAAAAAAAATTGATAATGATAGTGTAACTAATGATAAGTAAAGTAAGTTCCGTTCTGTGTTTCCTTTCACCTATTCATATCTTATAAAAAAGAATAATAGATTGAACAACATTGATAAATACAGCTTTGTTTTCAGTATCTAAGTAAGAGGCAGAGGTTGGGGTAGAAATTATTCTCTAAGCTCAATTTACTACAGAAAGTAAGGCAAAAAAA